>CAYVVX010000070.1:0-5625 GCA_964455315.1 uncultured Planctomycetales bacterium
GGATACTCAGCCGTCGGCCCGCCAGCCAGGCGCCCACGCCGTCGGGATAGACGAAGTGAGCGTCGAGCAGGTCGGGCGCGGGCTGACCGGCGCTGTGGCTTGCGGCCAGATAGCGCGAGATCGCACGCGCATAGGCGACCCCATCGGTCGCCCAGCCGAGCACCGGAATGCTGACCATCCGCGCGAAAGTCACCGGCACTGCATCAGGCGAGGAGATCGATTCCCGGGCGCCCGCCCGGCGCAGCAGCGGGCACCACGGCTGCGGCGAGATCACCGCCGCGCGGACGCCGGGCATCCGGCTCCAGGCGCTCAATCGCCGCCGTATGAACACGCCGCGGTCCGGCTGTTCGCTGCTCGGGTAACACATGCTGGCGGTCAGCACGTTCACGCGGGCACCTCCGCGGGCTGAGTCGTATCAACGGAGCCCAGGTGCGACGTGGTGGCGCATCCAGGCGGAGTATCACGAACGCCGGCGTGTTCCTGCGGGCGCAGAAATGCGCGGCCCCACAGTTCCAGCGTGACCAGCATCCAGAGCACGTGGCCGTTGGTTCGCAGCCCCGCGTCGTGCTCGCGGAGCAATGCCCTCACCGCGCGGGGCTCCAGCCAGTCACGGGTGATCGAGCCTGAATCGGTGAGCAGGTCGATGGACATGGGCCGCAACGGCCCGCGGAACCAGGCATCAACGGGGATGGTGAATCCACGCTTGGACTGTATCCCGGCCGGCTCGTCGCCCCAGTGGCGCAGGACGCGGCGGAGGACGCGTTTACCGGTGGCGCCGTGCAGCTTGCAGGCGGGCGGCATTCGGGTCGCCAGCTCCACCAGGCGGTAGTCCAGGAGCGGCTCCCGCACCTCCAGCCCCCAGGCCATGCTGGCCCGGTCCACCTTGGTAAGCATGTCGTCGGGCAGCAGCGTCTTCATGTCCAGATAGAGCAGCCGGTCCAGCGGATGAGCCCGCGGGTAGCGCGCGTAAAGATCGCGGCTCCGGGCGAAGGGATCGTGCCCGCACGCCGCGGACCGCACATCCGGCGACAGCAGCAGATTCGGCAGCGTTCCGCAGCGCATGCTCACGCTGCGCAGATGGGCGGTCACGTCGTCGCAGGCCAGGTTCTCCAGCGTGACCTTGGCCCGCAGCGGTCGCGGCAGCCAGTCGGCCTTGGGGTATAACTCGCCCAGCACCCCGGCCGTGCGGCGGAGCATCGCCGGAAGGCGCCGGCGCAGGCGCGATTCCGCCAGGTCGAAGCGATAGCGGCGATAGCCGGCCAGCATCTCGTCGGCGCCGTCGCCGGCCAGGGCGACGGTGACCCGCTGCCGGGTGGCCTCGGCCAGGCAGTAGGTGGGCAGCAGCGACGAATCGGCGAACGGCTCGTCGGCGCAACGCACCAGTTTCGGGAGCAGTTCGGCCGCGTCGGCGCTGACCAGGTGATCGCGATGGTCCGTGTCCCAGCGTCGCGCGGCCCGGCGGGCGTGGTCGCGCTCGTCGTGGTCCCAGCGGTCGAAGCCGATCGTGTGGGTCAGGACCGGCGCAGCGGCGGCACGGCTCATGGCGGCGACGACGGCGGTGGAGTCGATTCCACCGCTGAGAAAGGCGCCCAGGGGCACGTCGGCGACGCGGCGGAGCCTGACGGCATCTTCCAGGAGGGCAGCGAAGACTCCGGCATGCTGGTCGAGTTCCTCATCGTCGCCGAAAGCATCCGCGGTATCGGTGTCGACGACGGGAATGTCCCAGTAGCGCTGCATGCGGACGGACCCGGCGTTGAAGATCGCCAGGGTGCCCGGTTCGAGCTTGTTGATCCCGCGGAAGATGGTCCGCGGGCAGGGCACGTGCCCGAAGGTGAGGTAATCGACCAGCGCGGTCTCATCGAGCCGCCGGTCCAGGCCGGCCGCGAGCAGGGCTTTCAGTTCCGACCCGAACAGCACGCGGTCGCCGTCGACCGCGTAGTACAGCGGCTTGATGCCCAGCCGGTCGCGGACCAGCAGCAGGCGGCGGCGCCTGGCGTCCCACAGCCCGATGGCGAACATGCCGTTGAGCCGCTCGACGAACCGCTCGCCGACCTCCTCGTAGAGGTGGACAAGCACCTCGGTGTCGCAGCGGGTGCGGAAGCGATGCCCCTTCGCGGCCAGCTCCGCGGCCAGCTCGCGATGGTTGTAGATCTCACCGTTGAAGGTGACCTGCACGGTGCCGTCCTCGTTGCCCATCGGCTGATGACCGGCGTCCAGGTCGACGATGCTCAGGCGCGTGTGTCCGAGGCTGGCCACACCGTCGCACCAGGCCCCCTCCCCGTCCGGCCCGCGGTGGCGGAGCGTAGCGGCCATGACCGCGCCGAGCCGGCGTTCACCGGCCCTGAGCCCGCTGAATCGAATCGCGCCGGCTATACCGCACATGGTGCCGCCTCCCGCGGGCAGGCCACATCCGGGCGGAGCCGGCAGTACAACTCGGCGTGGCGGCGCAGGCAAACCTCCATGGAGAAGTGGCGGGACACGGCCTCGCGGGCCGCCGCCCCCACCCGGTGGCGGGCACCCTGGTCCATGAACACGTCCACCAGCGTTCCGGCCAGCCGCTGGGGCGAATCCGGCTCGATGAGCCAGCCGGTATGTTGCGGGCTGACCAGTTCCGCGTTGCCACCGACATGGCCGGCAATCACCGGAAGCCCCGAGGCCATGGCCTCCAGCACCGCGTTGCTGCAGCCTTCGTAGCGGCTGGGCAGGACGAACAGGTCCGCGGCGCGGAGCCAGTCGGCCACGTCGCCGCGGCGGCCCACGAAGCGGACGTGATCGCGGAGGCGCAGCGTTGCGCTCAAGTCCTCCAGGCGCTCGCGTTCGGGCCCGTCGCCGACCAGCAGAAGCTGAATGGTCGGATGGACCATGCACACCTGCCGCCAGGCGGTGAGCAACACGTCGTGCCCCTTGACCGGCTGAAGGTTGGCCACGCACACCGCCAGCGGCGCGCTGACCGGCAGGTCCAGTCGGCGGCGGATCGACTCGATTTCCCGGCATCCGCCGGCGGGGCGGAATTGCAGCGTGTCCACGCCGTTGGGAATCACCCGCAGCTTGTGCGGGGGGACGTGGTAGCGTTCGATCAGCGCGGCCGCGGCATGATGCGAGACGGCCACGACGGCGTCGGCCCGCCGGGCCAGCAGGCGATGGGTGCAGCGTTTCGCGATCGGCGGCGGGGCGACGCCGGTCTGTCCGTGGAAACCAAGGACCAGCCGCACGGGCAGTCCGCGCACCGCCAGGCTGGCGTCGGACCAGGTGCCGGTGCTGCGGGCGTGAACGATGTGCGGGCGATGGCGGCGGATGATCCGGCGCAGGCCCAGCCAGCCGAGCATCCGCCCGCGGAGCCTCTTCTCGGAGGTCATGCCCAGTCGATGCAGCGGGGCCACCCGGCGGCAGGCATCGAGCAGTTCGTCGTCGCCGCCGCCCAGCACGCAGACGTGATGTTCCACGGTAGGAAGTAGAGCATCGTCCCCCAGGATCGGCGTCCAGCTCCGCACCTGGCGAACCAGACCGCGCTCCATGCCCCCGCCGTGCAGACCGGGCAGCACGTGCAGCACGCGCAGGGTAGACGGCGCAGGGCGCGTGGCCGCGCCGCCGGGGTTCACTCTGGGGCTGTCAGCGAGCGTCGTCACCGGGCCACCCCCCCGCCGGGCTTGCGAATCACCCAGCAAAACAGCGACCCGCGGCCGGGCATGGCCAGGGCCAGGATCGCGTCCGCCAGCGGGGCCGCACCGCGATAGCGCCGCGCCGTCTCGCCCAGCCAGTCGGAACAGGTCAGCCGCAGGAGCCGATAGCCGGGCAGCAGGTCCGCAAGCAGATCGCGCGGATCAAAGCCGGCCGCCCGGCCGCCGCCGCGGGCATGCGGATCGACCAAATCGAGCAGTTCCCCTTCGGTCAACGGCATACGGGCCATGCCTTCCTCGATCAGGGATCGGTTGATGGAGGCGAACAGGTCAGGGACGGCGGTTGAGCGCGTCGTGCCCAGCGCGGGAGCGAGGTGCTGGCGCAATCGACGCAGGTTCTCGCGCGGATTCAGGTACCAGCCGGCCAGGAACATTCCGCGGGACAGTTTGCGCATGGTTGAACTGTCGAAGTGCCCGCGATTCGGCTCGAAGCCCAGCGCGAAACAGCCCCCGGGCCGCAGGATGCGATCCACTTCGCCCAGCGTCGCGCCGGGATCGGGCAGGTGGTGCAATCCGGCGTTCATGGTGACCAGGTCCGCGCCGGCGTCCGCCAGCGGCAGTCGCTGGGCATCGCCCGACAGCGGGCAGAGCGGCGGGCCGTCCCCCGTCGCCGGCCAGCGCCAGCGGGTCAGCTTGAGCATGGACACGCCCAGGTCCAGCGCGATCAATCGATCTGATCCCCGAAGAAAGGGATGCAGCGTTCTCCCGACGAATCCGGTGCCGCAGGCCAGATCGACGATGGTCAGGCCGGATCGCTCGCTATCAGGCCGAGCCCCGGTCCGCAGGGCACCGCGCTCCGCGAGCAGCTCCCGGCCCACCCGCCGCCAGAACCTGCCCTCGATGCGATGGCGGTAACCGTGATCGCCGTCAAAGGCATCCGCAGTCCGCTCGTGGTAAAGCTGGTTGACGCGGCGGATCAGCTCCGCGCGCTGCCCGCCGATCGATGCCGGCGCGGCGTTCGCGGTGATACCACGGACAAATCCACAGCTTGAGTCGACGACACTCATTGTGGCAGCGGCCTCCATCCGGCCGGACCCGGCAGCAGGTCATCCTCTTCGGCCCACTCGGCGATCTCGGCGCGAAGCTCCAGCTCGGCCCGCGCCTCTGCCCTGGCCTCGTTCTCCGCGGCCCGGGTGAGGCAGACCGGCAGGATCACCAGCCACCACATGCCCTCGGTGTAGTAGCGGCTGACAAACAGGCCGGCGACGAGATACACCAGCAGCGCCAGGCGATTGGCGAAGATGAGCAGTCGCAGCAGATCGTTCTCGGCAAGTTCCCGCCGCACCTTCCTGTCCAGCCGAGCCAGCGTGATCCAGGCCGTGGCGATGACCCCGGCGTAGACGATCAACCCCGGCCAGCCCGTCTCCGCCAGGCACAGGACGTAGGTGTTGTGAGCGTCGCGGCGCTGGGTGATCTCCTCGGAAGCGTACTTCTGAATCTCGAACTCGAAGTGGCCGACGCCGACGCCGAAGGGGTTCTGGCGAACCATCTCCCGGGCACCGGCCCAGATGATCAGACGGCTGGCGGCGGACTGGTCGCGCTCCTCGGCGGAACTGAAGATGGTGACCATCCGCTCCCAGAACCATGAGTCGCTGAGCTGGATGCCGCCGAGGGTGCCGCAGACCAGGACCACGATGATCCAGCGGCGATGACGCCGGGGGGCGTACCAGATGGCCATCAGCCCCGCGACCATGCCGGCCAGAAACGCCGAGCGGGCCCGGCACAGCAGAATGGCATTCAGGCTGTAGCACGCCGCGAAGAAGGCCAGGACCTTGATCCAGACCTGTTTCTGCCGGAAGGCGACCGCCACGAACGGCAGCAGCGCGAACAGGTGGATGGCCAGCCCCGCCGACTCGCGGAAGTCCGGCCCGCCCAGGCCATCCAGGCGGTTGTTCTCGAACGAACCGCGCGGCGCGATCTTGGCCTCGTGTCCGAGGTACAGCGACAT
>CAYVVX010000070.1:5635-13027 GCA_964455315.1 uncultured Planctomycetales bacterium
GACATCAGGACCAGCATGATGACCAGCTGCCACGTGTTCTTGCGGGTCACCACTACGTGGGAGAGCATGAGCGCGAACAGGAACACCTTGACCATCTTGTCCAGCACCAGGGTGGTGCGGGCGTCCCAACCGGTCCCGGTGAGACCGGACATGAGCATGGTCAGCAGCACCATGAGCACGCCCCATTCCAGCGGGTGCATCAGCCGCTTTCCGACCTTGAGCCGGCCGGCATTGAGCACCACGCCGATCAGCAGCATCAGCCCGCACACGAACGAATAGCGGATGCTCATGAAGTTGATGGCCTGTCCCCACCAGGTGGTCTGAGGGAACACGTGGTACAGCAGGACATAGCACAGCACGCCGGCCATCGGGTAAGCCAAGGCAGCGCCCGAGCTGCCGAAGAAGTAGAGCAGGAAGGCAATACTACGAAGCGGCATGGCAGGCCACCTCCTGGCAAGCGGGATCGGGGATCGAATGCGCTGTCGAGGCGACACTGTTTTCCGCGGCGGCGGTCGCGAGGACGTCGTGCAGCAGCGTCGCCAAGCGCGACCAGTCGAAGCGTGATGCGACCATCGCCCGGGCGGCGGCGCCGAGTCGGGCGGCGCGGTCTCCGTCGAGCAGCAGCCCTGCAACCTGCCTGGCGAGCGCGTCGGCGGTGGACCCGATGAGGATGCCGGAGGATTCGCCCTGGGGCAGTCCGGCACCGCCCAGCGGCGTGGACACCACCGGGCAGCCCGCCGCGCACGCTTCCAGTACCTTGTTCTTCATGCCCGAGCCGCTGACCATCGGCGCCACCGCGACGCGAGCCCGCAGGAGCCAGGTGTTCAGGTCGGGCACGCGCCCGGTGACCACGATGCGCGTGTCTGGCCGCTCCACGGCAAGAGACTTCACCGCGGGGGCCGGATCCGCGCCGACCAGTGCCAGCGTGGGGATTCCATCCGGCTTGCAGCCACCGGACGACAACCGGTCCAGCACCACCGGCCAGACGCGTGTCGCCATCCAGCGGGCGGCGGCAACGTTGGGCGGAAAGCTCATCGCGCCGGTGAAAACGACCAGCGGCTCCGATCTCGGAGCGCGATCCGATCCTGCGGGCAGTTCCACACCGTTGGGAATGACTGCGACGTGGCAGCCGGAGGCTCGGGACAGCGACGCCGCGTCGGCGGGTGCCACGGCGATGAGCGCGTCCAGCCGGCGCAGCAACCGATGGCGGATGGCATGGATGGCCGCGGCAGTCTTGAAGCCGGTGAGGCTCCAGCGGCCGGTCCAGGGACCGCTCCTGTACGTCATCAGCGGATCGTCGATGAGGTCCGCCACCAGGGCGGGGCGGCGAATCCCCCTGCCCAGCCGTGCGGACTCGACCGCCAGCAGGCAACTCAGCGCGGGCAGGTCGAAGCCCACGACCGCGTCGGTCTGCGCGGCGAGCTTCATGGTCGCCGCCGGCAGGGCCGGATCGCATCCGAAGTAATTCACCGCCCGGGGAAGCCGCCCGAGGATGGCTTCCCGCGCGCCCGCGTCGCCGTAGCTGTCGGCGATTTCGATGCGGGTGTGCGGCAAGACCTTGGCGATCGACTCCGCATGCCGCGTCGAAACCAGACAGGTCAGCTCGCACCGGTTGGCCAGCCGGCGCAGGAGATGCACGATGCGCAGGTTGCGGCCGTGCTCCAGGCGGCTCAGATCGTAAGGCAGGGGTACGAGCACCTTCATGCCGGATCCTCCGCGGGCATCGAGGCGAAGACTTCGTCATCCATGTGCGGCCAGCGCAGCGCAGCCCGCCAGCCGGCCGAGCCGCGCAACGCCCGCAGCGTACGTTCCAGGGTCAGGTCGATGCTGAAGTCGCGGATCACGTCGTCGCGGCCCGCACGGCCGAGCCGTTGCCGCAGGGGCGCATCCACGGCGAGCCTCCGAAGGGCGTCCGCCAAGAGCATTGCATCCCATCCCTCCAGAAGCAGCCCGTTGACCTCATGGCGAATCTGCCGCCGCGCGCCGGCCGTGGGTGTCGCCACCACGGGGCGCCCGCAGGCCATGGCCTCGGCGATGACCAGCCCGAACGACTCGGTGTCACTGCACAACGCGAAGGCGTCGAGTCCGTTGTGGAACGCGGGCATGTCGTCGGTGAAGTCCAGGAAGCGCACCCGGTGGGCGATGTTGCGGTGCCGGGCAAGCCGGATCAACGAGTCCCGCTCGGGTCCGGTGCCGGCGATGACCACCGCGAGACGCGGGTGCTCATCGTGCAGCACTGCGGCCGCGTCAATGAGCAGATCGACGCGCTTGCCATGTACCAGTCGCCCGGCCGTTCCGATGATGAAGTCCGCGTCGGTGAAGCCCCATGCGCCTCGCGTGGCCGCCCGACGGACCGGGTCCGGCGTGAACCGATGAATGTCGATGCCGTGCGGAATCACGCGGATGTGATCACGCGGGACGCGCTGCCAGCGGCAGATCAGGTCGCGGTCCGCGGCGTTCAAGGCCACCACGCTCGACGCTGCCGCCGCGGCCAGCCGGTGGCGAACCGTCTGCGGAATCCGCCACCAGCCCGGCCCTTCCATACGCCCGCTCATACGCCGCGGCGCGAGCCGGCGATGATCCCGCCCGTCGACCATCTGGTGGACCCACACGCTGGGAATGTTGGCGAATCGCGCGACCCACGGGCTCATCCAGAACCGCGGCCGCCCGCAGGCGTTGATGATCAGCCCGTCGGGCTCATGCTCGCGGAACAGAGCCCGGAGGGTGGTGATGAATCCTCCCGCGGTATGGGCCTGATCCGGCTGGATAGTCAGCACCTCGAGACCGGCCGTGCCGGCGGAGGCGAACATGTCGGGGTCGGCATCGGCCGGGCGGCACCAGGCGATGATCGGCTCGATCTCGCGGCGTACGGCGGCGGACGCCATGTCGATAAGGTAGCGCTCGGCTCCGCCGAAATGCGGCGCGTCGGTGAGGAATGCCAGCTTGCGAAGAGGCCTCATCGGGTCACCTCCTGGGCCCGATGTCGGTCGGCGCCCGTGGATGCGGAGGCGCCGGAGGTCAGGCGGCAGGTGACGCTGACATCGATGGGAGCGGGTTCCGTGTTATCGCCGCCGGTGGTCCCGCCGAGGTCGTCGGGGACCGGCGCGTTCCGGCACAGCGCTTCGACGATCGTCGCCAGGCGGGCCGCCTGAAAGCCGCGGTCGAATCGGTCCACCTGCCGCCATTCGCGGTCCCGCGCGAGCGAACCCGCGAAGCGACGGGCCACGATCCGCTGCATGGCCGCCGTCACCGCGCCGGTGTCCTCGAACGGCGCCACGGTCGCGTTGCCCGCGGCCCGGGCAATCACGGCGGTCTCGCCCTCAGGCGGCACCAGGGCCAGCAGATGCGGCTCCAGCGCCAGCAGTTCGAAGGTCTTGCCGGGAATGCTCAGATCGCCGTGACGGCAGGCCGGGATGATGGTGATGGTGCAGTCAGCCTCGGCGGCAAGCCGCACGGCCTGGTGATGGCTCAGATAGCCCGTGAAGATCAGCCAGTCCGGCCGCGATTGCCAGATGCGCTGCTGTTCGGCGTCCAGCGTGCCGGTGATGATCAGGCGAATGCGGCCGCCCCACTCGGGATGGTCGCGCAGGAGACGTTCGATCGGCTCGACCAGGCGGGCGATCTCGCGGCGCCCGTAGAAGGAACCGGAGGCGACGAACGTGCAGGTATCGGGGTCGCCCGGCACGATGCAGCCCGGCGATCCGTCATCCTCAACCTCGTGGTCTGCCGCCATGGCCGCCCGCAGGTCGTCCCGATCGAAGCCGTTGAAGACGGTGTGGATCGCCGTGGCACGGCGCGGGTAACGGCTGCGCAGATCGTCGCGGAGCGCGTCGCAGGTGGTGATGACGCCCCTGGCACGGTGCAGAATCTGCCCTTCCAGGCGCCGCATTTCCGATGCGTGGCGCGTTGATGCGGGGGCGCGGTCGAAGTCGCTGACCAGCGGGTCGCGCAGGTCGGCGAACCAGGGCAGGCCGGTCGCCGCGGAGATGGTTCGCCCGACGCGATGCACGAAGTGCGGCGGACCGGTGGTGATCACCGCGTCGAAGGGCTCCTGTCGATGCAGGCGCTGCGCAGCCCGGACCGCGGCACCGATCCAGAGCGGTTCGCCGTCGCCGAGCCCCAGCCGCCGGGTCACGCCGCACAACCGCCAGTGGATGCGATCCTCAAGCCATCTCGGATCGGGCAGATTCGTGAATCGATCGCACCAGCGCGTCAACCGCTCGGCCACACATGCCGGTTCGAGCCCGGCGACGCGATACACATCACACGACGGAGGCAGGTCCGCCAGCAGCGTTCCGTCATGCCAGGGAAAGCGGTCGTGACCGGCGGTAAGCACCGCGACGTCCCAGCCCACCCGGCTCAGGTGCTTGCACAGCTTGGCGGCCCGCTGAACACCGCTGCCGCCGGTGGGCGGGAACAGGTAGCTGATCAGCAGCACGCGGCGGCGGGAGCGCTTCGATTCGGGCAGGTCCGCGTTGAGCCAGTCGCGCCACGATTCAGGTCTCGACCGACGCATCGCAATACGGCTGCCCTCGGGCGCGGCCTCAGCGCATCGCTCAGGTTCGTCGACCCGCTCCAGCGCGGCGAGCCGGCCGACCCGATGAGCCGGCAGCAGGCTGCGGTAGACGCGATCGACCGCGTCAAGCACGCGACTCCAGCGATGGCGCTGCGCGTGGGCCCGCACCCGTGCCGCATCGAAGCGAACCTTGCCGGTGAAGAACCGATCCAGTGCAACCGCGATGGCCTGCGGCGTGTGATCCGCGGCGAAGAAGCCGGATACCCCCTCGGCGATCGCGTCGCCCGCGCCGCCGTGCCGACCGGCCAGCGACGGCGTGCCCGCGGCCGCTGCTTCGAGATAGACGATGCCGAACCCCTCGATGTCGGGCGGCCGCGGCCGGGGTACGAGCACGAACAGGCTGCAGGAAGCGTAGGCTTCGATCAGGGCGGCATCGCTGAGCCGGCCGGTGAAGCGGACCCGCCGACTGACGCCGAGATCAGCCGCCAGTCGCTCGAGCGAAGCCCGCTCGCATCCATCGCCGACAACCAGACACTCCAGGTCAAGCCGCTCGCCAACCAGGGCCATCGCCCGGATGAGCCCGTCAACGTTCTTGCGGAGGTTGGCCGAATCGAGATTCCCGACGGTGAGCAGGCGTCGAGGGTGGCGGTGTTCCACACCGGCAACGCGGAAGAAGCGGTCGTCCACGCCATTGGGCACCACCAATGCCGGCGGTGCGGCCGGGTAGTGGCGCGCGAAGGTGTCCGCGGAGAATCGACTGCAGGTCAGCACACGATCCACGCAGCGCAGCCCCGGCGTCGCCAGCCGGCGGCGCATCCACGGAGTCGCGGCACATCCCGCCAGCCGCCACATCAGCGGCAGCCGATCCATGGTCCAGCCCACCCAGGGGGTCAGAAAGTCGGTGCCGTGCACGGTGAGCACGAACGGGCGGCGCAGGATCGCCAGCGGGGCGTAGCCGAAGTTGATGGCGTGCCAGCAGTCCATGCGCTGGCCCAGCAGCCCGGGCAGATCCCTGGCCAGGTCAGTGGTCAGAATCGGGTGGACGGAGGGCCCCCCGGTGTCCGCCGGGGACCGGCCTGAAGCCGCGTCGCCTGCGATCGGGCTCGCGTCGCGATTCGCGAAGACATGCACGTCGTAGCCGGCCGCGAGCATGTGCCGCGTCAGCGCCTGCGCGTAGGTGGCCATCCCGCCGATCAGCGGCGGATACTCGTAGGCGATCAGTCCCAGGCGCGGAGCGCGGCTCATCCGGGCACCTCCCGGCAGGAGGCGCGGCGGGGGCCAACCGCGGAGGGGGTTGCGGCACAAACAACGCGCATCACGAATCCTTCCGTGACCGCCGCGCAGGGCGACGGTGGACCCCATCCCTGGGGCCATCCTGGAAATATCGGTCTATCCGGGGACGAGTTGAGGTCACAACGGGGTGCCGTGGAAAGTTACGGCGCGGCAGACACAGATCGAACCGTCCGGTGCCGCGCACGGGAGCAGTGGCAGGTCACCGTCAGCCGGCCAGCCCGGTGAGCACCGCGGCGTCGATCGGGCCGGCAATGCTGAGACCGGCGTCTTTATCGGACGGCGAGGCAGGCCGCCCGTTCAGCCGCATGAAGTGCAGCCACGGCGCGGGATCGGGGATCTTTTCGCGTCCCAGCGCTTCCAGGTGCCGCAGGGCATGCTCGATGGTCGCCAGGCTCAGCAATGGTCCGGCGGCGGATGCGTCCAGCGCGGCACGCTGCCGGATGCGGTCGAGCTCCGTCGGCTGGATGAACGGCCGTATGCGGGCGCAGGTCTCGAACAGCGGCTCGAGCCCGCCGGAACGCCGCCACTGGTCGAAGGTCCACGCCCGGATCGCCTGGCCCCCGGTGCCGAACCGTCGCGTCCATGGCCGGAGAATCGCCTGCGCGATGCGGTGGACTCGTTCGCGCTGCCAGCACCACTCGCGCTGCCAGCGTCCGCCGGACACGGGCAGTCCGCCGGACGCACAGCGCGGCACGCGGGCCAGCTTCGGGAACCGCGACCGCAACAGCTCCAGGCAGAGCCGCTTGCCGCGTCGCAAGTGCGGCGGCGTCCTCGCCATCCAGCTCAGCATGGCCAGGTCCGTCGCCGGGCAGCGCACCAGGACATGTTCGCGCAACAGCCCGGTGCCGAGGACATCGATCCGGCCGCTGCGCCCGTTCATGACCGTGTATTCCGCGCGGAGCAGCGGGTCGGGGTGCGGCGCATCGTGCCAGTCGTCGTCGATGCGGGCCTGCCATTCGCGATGGCTGGTGATCGCCAGTTCCGGCCCCAGCAGCGCGGAGATGGCGTGAATGTCACCGCCGGCGTGCAGGCAGCGCCGGGCCCAGGTGGTCGCGTGCGGCGGCGCGCCGCAGGTGACCTCGTCATCTGCGGGAAGGTACTGACCGACGAGCCCACCGAAGAGATAGCCCTCGATCAGGACGTGCTCGGCGTGGTTGCCAAGATAGGCGCTCATGACGGTGCCCGGGGCCATGTGGGCCACGCTGTGCAGACCGTCGGTGGCTTCGATCGCCCGGCTCAGCCGTTCGACGAGCCCCCCGGCATCCAGCGCGGCGTGCTGGTGAACAGCCCCGCAGGCCCTGGCCACGCGCCTGCCGAACCGAACGTCATCGCCGTAGCCCCATCCGGCCGTGAAGGTGGCCGGGAGCCGCCCGATCTCGCCGCAGACCGCCAGCATGGTGCGCGAATCGATGCCGCCGCTGATTCCCAGCAGGAGCGGATGTCTTGCCGCGGTGTGGCGGCGCAGGCTGCCGGTCAGCGCTTCGTGGAAGGTATCCACCGCCTCGGCTTCGCTCAGGTTTGGGTCGGGCCCAGGCCGCGCAGGCGTCGCGTGGCGGAAGGTTCCGCAGCCATCGCGCGACCAG
>CAYVVX010000071.1:0-4692 GCA_964455315.1 uncultured Planctomycetales bacterium
ACCAGCCTGCTGAACTGCAAGGAGCTGCGCGAGCGGCAGCTCCAGGGGCTGCTGCGAACGCAGTTGGAGATCACCCACCAGTTGTCCCGCGCGGAATCGGTCGATGACCTCTGCCGCCAGGCCATCGAGCAGGGTCGCAGCCGCCTGGGCTTTGACCGGCTGAGCATCTGGTTCTTCGAGCAGGACACGACCCACATCTTCGGCACCTTCGGCATCGACGAGCAGGGCAATCTCCGTGACGAGCGGCATCATCGCCGCCCGGCCCACCCCGAACTCCTTAACAGGGTGCGGGACGCCCGGCCGGGACAGTACTTCCGGTCCGAAGGCCCGCTGCGGAACGGCGCGGCCGAGCAGGTCGGGCACGGGGTCCGCGTGTGGACCTTCATCTCCGACGGCCAGAAGTTCATCGGCTACCTGGCCGCCGATAATCTGCTCCGCAGAGAGCCGATCGATGATCCGTTCTGCGAGCTGATGGCGCTGTACGCCTCCTCCATCGGGCACCTGTGCTCGCTCAAGCGGACCGAGCGCGACCTGCGGGCCAACCAGGCGGCCATGCAGCGCTCCCGCGAGCGCATGCGCGACCTGCTGGAGATCAGCGACCAGCTTTCAGAAACCGCGACACCGGACGATGTCTGCCGCCGGGCTGTCGAGCTGGTCACAAGTCGGCTGGGGTTCGACCGGGCCAGCATCTGGCTGCTGGAAGAGGATCCGAGTCACTATCGTGGCACCTTTGGCACCGATGAACATGGTCGCCTGCGCGACGAGCGCTCCCGCCGCCTGCCGATCAGCGATGTTGCGGCCCAAATGATCGCCGATGATCACCCGGGACAGGTTTTTCGCGAACGGGTGCCGTTGAATGATGATCACGGCCAGGTCATCGGTGAGGGCGGCCACGTCTGGACCCTGCTGTGGGACGGGCAGAAGGCCATCGGCTTCCTGGGCACCGACAACCTGCTGACCGGCAACCTCATCAGCCAGGAAGATCTCGAGGTGCTCATGCAGTTCGCCTCGGCCTTCGGCCACGTCTACGCGGCCAAGCATTCCGAGTCGGAACTGGCTCACTCGCTCTCGCTGCTGCGGGCCACGCTCGATTCCACCGCTGAGGCGTTCCTGCTGGTATCCTCCGACCACCGGGTGGTCACCTACAACCCCCGCGTGCTGGAGATGTGGGGCCTGACCGACGAGGTGATGGCCAAGGGCGACCACGAGGCGATCCGTCAGATTCTCCCCCTGCTCAGCGACCCGGAAGGCTTCGTCGCCCGAGTCGAGGCGATCCACCGGCAGCCCGGGCAGGAAAGCTTCGATGTGATCCACTTCCGGGACGGACGTGTCGTCGAACGCTACTCCCGCCCGCAGTTGATCGGAAACCGTGTCGTCGGGCGGGCCTGGAGCTTCCTTGACATCACCGATAAGGTCCGGGCGGCGGAGACCCTGAGCGAAACGGAGAATCGCCTCGGCCGGGTGGTGGAGTCCCTGCCGCTGGTGCTGTACTCCGCGGACGGCACCACCCACCGTCCGCTGCTGCTGCACGGCGCCGTCCGGCGGTTGTTCGGGCATGAACCTGATCAACTGAAGGATGATCCGGAGTTTCCCGTCTCGGTGATCCATCCGGAGGACCGGGCCCGGGTGCACCGGGCCTATGCCCGGCAGCTTGCCGCCGGCGAGCCCTTTGAACTGCAGTACCGCATCATCCACGGCGAGCACGCGAATGAGGCCTGGGTTCAGCAGCGGGTGACGCCGGTGTACGACGACCAGGGGCGGCTCGTCCGTGAGGACTGCGTCCTGCTGGATATCACCAAGCGAAAGCTCGCCGAGCAGCAGCTTGAGAAATCGCACTCCCTGCTCCAGGCCACCTTCGAGGCCACCGCCGACGGGCTGCTGGTGGTGGATCGCAATCAGAAGGTGGTCAGCTTCAACCGCCGCTTCCTGGAGATGTGGCGGATTCCGGAGACGGCCACCGCGTCGCGCTCGGACGACGATCTGCTGGAGTACGCCATCACCCAGTTGCGCAATCCGCAGGCATTCCTCGACAAGGTTCGCGACGTGTACCTGCACCCCGAGGAAGACAGCTTCGACACGCTGGAGTTCAAGGATGGGCGGACCTTCGAGCGGCTCTCCCGCCCGCAGCGGATCGCCGGGCGTGCGGTCGGGCGGGTATGGAGCTTCCGCAACATCACCGAGCGCCGCCGCGCCGAAGCCTCCCTGCGCGCCTCCGAGGAGAGGCTCCGGACGGTAGTCACCAGCGCGCCGGTCATCCTCTTCGCCCTCGATCGCGACGGCGTGTTCACCCTCTCCGAAGGCACCGGGCTCGAGGTTCTGGGAATGGCCTCCGGTGAGGTCGTGGGGCGGTCGGTATTCGAGGTGTACCGGGACGTTCCGCAGATTATCAGCGAAGTGCGCAGGGCATTGGCCGGGGAATCGTTCACTTCGGTGGTCAAGCTCGGCGATTTGACCTTCGAAACCCGGCACTCCCCGCTCATCGACGAACACGGCAACGTCATCGGGGTCATCGGCGTTTCCACCGACGTCACCGAGCGGGAGCGGCTCCAGCACCAGCTCCTGCAGACCCAGAAGATGGAGAGCATCGGCACGCTGGCCGGCGGCATCGCCCATGACTTCAACAATCTGCTGGCCGTGATCATCGGCAACGCGTCCCTGCATCTGCCCTACCCCAACCTGCCGGTGCGGCTCCGTGACGCCCTCAACGACATGGTCACCGCCGCCGAGCGTGGTTCCGAACTGACTCACCAGCTCCTGGCCTTCGCCCGCGGTGGCCTGCAGAAGCCCGCTCCCACCGCGATCAACCAGGTGGTCCGCGCGGTGCTTGCCATCCTCCGCCGCACGACCCATCCTCAGGTGGCATTTGCCACCAGGCTGTCCGCCGAGCTCCCGGCCGTCATCGGCGGCGCCGGCCAGATCGAGCAGGTGGTCATGAATCTCTGGCTCAACGCCATCCAGGCCTGCGAACCGCCCACCACCATCGAGGCGGTCACCGAAACGGTCGAACTCGACCGCATCGCCGCGGTGCGGCTGCAGGTCTCCCCGGGCAGCTATGTCCTCCTCGAGGTTCGCGACGATGGTTGCGGCATGTCGCCGGAGGTGCTGGCCCGCATCTTCGAGCCCTTCTACACCACCAAGCCGACCGGGCGCGGCATGGGCCTTTCCGCGACGCAGGGCATCGTAAAGAGCCATCGCGGGGCCATCGACGTCGAATCGATGCCCGGGCGCGGGACCACCATGCGCGTCTATCTTCCCGCCGCCGCGGACCATGACCTCTCCGCCGCGGCCGTCCCGGCGTCCCTGCCCGTGCAGCGGCCTCCGCGCGGCGACGAAACCGTGCTGGTCATCGACGATGATGAGGCGGTCGCGCGGACCATGGTCGAGATCCTCCTGTCCCTGGGCTATTGCGCCATCGCCCACACCAACCCCGACGACGGCCTGGCGTTCCTGGACAGCAACAACGAGGACATCGACCTGGTGGTACTGGATGTCAACGTTCCCCGTTACACCCCGGAGCAGATGTTCAACCAGGTGGTTCGCCGCGCTGTCGGCAAGCCGGTGCTGCTCACCAGCGGTTACGATCTGCCCGAATCCGTGCGAGAGCTGATCGGCCGCGGCGCGGCCGGATTCCTGCACAAGCCCTTCGACTTCATGGCGTATTCCGTGAGCGTGCGCGATGCGCTGGATCATCGGTCCAGGCGCGGTGACCGGCCCGCGGCGGACAGCCCGCCCCCGTAGCGAGCTGCGCCGCGGCGAGGCCCCCGGCGGCTTACAGATCCCGCGCGGTGCGCACGGCCGACTCGAACAGCACCCGCCCGTTGACGGCCGGGACGCTGTCGCGGGTCCACTCGGGGTGCTGGCTGATGTCGATGTGGCGTTCGGGATGGGGCATGAGCCCGAGCACCCGCCCGGTGGGGTCGGTGATGCCGGCGATGTCCAGTTCGCTTCCGTTGGGATTGACCGGGTAGCCGCCGGGGTTGCCTTCGGCGTCGCAGTAGGTCAGGGCGATCTGCCCCCGTTCGCGCAGCCGCGTCCGCACCTCGTCCGACGCGGCCACCAGCTTGCCTTCGCCGTGGGCGACGGGCATCGCCAGCAGGGTATCCGGAGGGAGGAAGGCGTTGCCGCGCGGGCCGCTGCGCAGATGCACCCAGCGGGCCTCGAAGCGGGCCGACTCGTTGTTCCCCAGCGTCAGCTCCTGGGCCGCGCCCTTCACCGGCACGCCGCCGGGGAGCAGCCCGGCCTTGACCATGACCTGGAAACCGTTGCAGATGCCCAGCATCAGCCGCCCGGCCTCGACAAACGCCCGCAGCGCGTCGGACAGGTGATGGATGAGCTGGTTGGCGAGGATTTTCCCGGCCGCGATGTCGTCGCCGTAGCTGAACCCGCCGGGGATGGTTAGAATCGCGAAGTCCTGCAGCCGCCCCGGACGGGCCAGCAGCTCGCGGACGTGGATCCGCTCGGGCTCGCCGCCGGCCAGTTGCCAGGCGTGCGCGGTCTCCCGGTCACAGTTGGTGCCGGCGGTCCGCAGGATAAGAACCCCAGGGCGTTTCATACCTGGGAAGTGTATCGTCCGGGTGTGCCGCTGACCAGACACCGCCCGGCGACAAGCCCGCATCCTCACGCAGGAGTTGATTGTGAGAGCATCCGTCCGGAAAGCGGCCTGGATCCTGGCCACGCTCGCGGCCATCGCCG
>CAYVVX010000071.1:4702-12427 GCA_964455315.1 uncultured Planctomycetales bacterium
TCTCCTACCGGCTCACCGAGAAGCACCTTCAGGTGGCCGATCCCAACGAGAAGAGCATCCTCGACCAGGCCTGCGAGGCCACCGCGACCAGCAGTTGCGACGAGGTCGTCAAGAGCGAGTGGGGACGGTTCCCGCCGGGCGCCAAGGATTCGGCCGGCAAGCCCGCGGGCATCCCGGTCGCGGAACTGGGCCTGCACTACTTCATCTGCCTGCTGGTCTGGCTGGTGCTGATCGGGGCGGTGAGCCCGTCGCGCTGGTACGTGCATCTGATCCTGGTGGTGGTTACGGGGATCGGTTTTCTGTTTGCCGCATTTCTTGCGTACAAGATGTACACCAGCCTGGATCAGTGGTGCCCTCTGTGCGCCATGATCCACGTTTTGAGCCTCCTCCTGGTGATCTTTGCCGTGCTGATGTGGCCGGAATCGGCGCGCGGTGAGACCCCCGCGGAGGCGCTGGGTGAGGTCGGTACAGTGCCTGGAGCATCTGCGGCCGGGGCGGAAGGCGATGCCCTCTTCGACCGCCCGGCGCCGGTGTCCGTCGCCGTGCCGGTGGACCTCAACGTCTGGCCGCACTGGTGGATGATCGGCACCAGCGTGGTGGTGATGGTGCTGGCGGTGGAATGGACCGACGCGAAGTTCAAGGTCAGGCAGCAGGAGATGCAGGTCAAGGTCGCCCAGTACTACCAGAAGCGTTACGAAGAGATGTTGAAGCCCTACCAGCACCCAAAGCACACGCTGCTGCAGTACACGCTGACCAACGCGGTGAGCATCAAGACGGAAGGTGAGCCGGTGCGCGGCCCCGCCGACGCCATCCACACCCTGGTGGTGTTCAGCGATTTCCAGTGCCCGGTGTGCAAGAAGTTCGAGGGGATCCTCGACAGCGTCAAGGCCAAGCTGGCCAGGGAGAACCGCACCAACGCCGTCAAGGTGATCTTCAAGCACTGGCCGATCTGCAAGGACTGCAACCCGGACGTGAAAAACAACCTGCATCCGGTCGCCTGCCAGGCGGCGCGGGCCGCGGAAGCCGCCCGTATCCTGGGCGGCGATGACAAGTTCTGGGAGATGCACGACCTGCTCTTCGCCACCCAGGATGCCTGGGTCAAGAGCAAGGATTTCATCCCGCTGGGCAAGCGCCTGGGCTTCGACCCTGAAGCGTTCAAGCAGGCCATGGAGTCCGACGAGGCCGGCGCCCGGATCAAGGCCCACATCGACGAGGGCGTCAACCTCGGCTCGGAACTGCTGGAGACGCCCAATCTGACGGACAGTCAGAAGAAGTATCTCGAAGAGGAACACAAGCGGCTCATCGTGGACAGCACGCCGTCGGTATTCGTCGACGGGCGGCGCATGCCCTCGTGGGGGCAGGAGTGGCCGTTCGAGCAGATTCTCAAGGCCACCCGGCCCTTTGGCGGCGCGGCCTCCGATGCCTCGGATCCTGCCCCCTGACGGTGTAAGGAGCATTGCCATCGACAACGTGACCCCATCCCCGCGTGGCTCGCTCCGGCTGATGCTGGCGATCATGGTTTCGCTGGCCGGCCTGGTGGCTTCGGCCATCCTGCTCAACGAGCACCTGCACATCGCCGGCAGCCGCGGTGCGCTGTTCTCGCCGGCCTGCGCCGCCGACGGGTGGTTCGACTGCCAGACCGTGCTGACCAGCAAATGGGGCTCGTTCCGGGGCGTGCCCACCGCGATGCTCGGCTTCTTCTACTTCGCGGCCACCACCGCGTGGTTCCTGGTCGTGGGCCGACCCTCCGGCGAAGCCCGCGGGTGGCACCTGCTGGCGGTGCTGGTCACGGCGATCGGGGCCGCGGCCTGCGGCTGGCTGGCTTACGTGATGTATGCGACCCTGGGCGTCATCTGCAAGTTCTGCGCCGCCACCCACGTCTTCGCCGGGCTGCTGTTCCTGCTGACCCTGACCCTCTGGCCGCGCCGACCGCAGACGGTGGTGACCCAGGTGTCAATCCCCGAGAAGCGCGAGCCGATCACCGTCCTGGTGCCGGTGGCCGACAGTCCGACGTTTCGCATGATCGTGGGGGCGTTGCTGTTCGCCGCGGCACTGGCCGGCGGCGGTTACGCCGAGTATCACCGCCGGCTCGACGCCGGCCAGAGCCGCACCGCGCTGGCCGAGACCGATCAGCTCAAGAACGACCTCATCGCCCTGGGCGGCCAGTTGGAGGCCTGCCGCGCGGGCAGCGAGGCCCTGACCGCCACCACCCGCGAAGCCGAGGAGTACAAGAGCCGACTGGAGGCGTACGACCGGGACTTCCAGGCCGTCTACCTCAGCTTCATCGCCCAGCCGCAGGTGGACATTCCCATCGCCGCGGATGATCACATCCGCGGGCCCGCCGACGCGCCCCACACCGTGGTGGTCTTCTCCGACTTCCAGTGCCCCATGTGCCGTCAGCTCGCCCGCATCCTCGACGCCAAGCACGAGAAGTATCCCGACCAGTTCCGCCTGGTGTACAAGCACTTCCCCCTGCACAAGGACTGCAATCCGCACGCCAAAGGCACCGCCCATGCCGCCGCCTGCCCCGCCGCGCAGGTCGCCGAGGCGGCCGTATCGGTCGGCGGCGAGGAGGCCTTCTGGAAAGTGCACGACCGCATGTATGAGGACTTCAACCTGTTCGCCAAGGGCCCGCCGACGAAGTTCGTGATCGATCTCTCCAGGGAGTTGAACGTGGACACCGCCGAGTTCTGGCAGGTGGTGGGCGGGGACGAGGTCCGGCAGCGTATCGCCCGCGACACGGATGTGGCCGCCGCCCTGGGTGTCGATGCCACCCCGGCCGTATTCTGCGACGGGCGCCGGGTCAGCGGCTGGATCAACGAGCAGTTCTGGGAGATCGTCCTGGCTCCGCCGCGCGGCAGCCGTCCCGCGACCGCGCCGGCCTCGGCCACCGCGCCCTCGGACCAGTAGAGCCTTCCGAAACGCACATGGCCATGGATCCCGCCCCCTCCATGATCGGTGCCTATCCCGCCCATGCGTACACCATCCCCGTGTGCGGACAGCCGCTGCGCATCCTTGGCCCCTCCGATCCGCACGGGTTGCATCGCCTGCCCCACGTCATCGCCCGCCACCAAACCGACGGCTACGCCGCCCACTGGGGCCTGCCCTGGCCGGCGGCGGTGATGCTCGCCGAGTGCGCGCTCGATGCGTGCCAGGCGGCGGTACGCGGCGCGGATCGCCCGCCGGTGGTGCTGGAACTCGGCGCCGGGCTGGGCATCGCCGGGCTGGCGCTGGCCCGCGCGGGGCTGGAGGTGGTCATCACCGATTACGACGAGGATGCCCTGGCCTTCGTGCGGGCCAGCGCGGTCTTGAACGGGATCGCCCCGCGGGCGGTGCGGTGGCTCGACTGGCGTGAGCCGCCGGCGGAAAGCTTCTCCGCGATCGTCGCCTCGGATTGCGTCTATGATCGCGCCCACCATGCCCCCATCCTCGCGCTCCTCGATGCCTGCCTGGCCCCCGGCGGCACCGCCTTCTTCAGCGACATGAACCGCCGAGGCTCGGACGCCTTCCCGCGGGTCGCCGAACAGGCCGGGTACCGCGTGGAGGTCATACCGACATCCGCGCCGGCCATCCCCGGCCCCGACTCGCGCGACGGGCGGATCATGCCCGGGCGCGTATTCCGCGTGAGTCGCAACCAGGGGAACCAGGTCTAAGCAGTGGTTGACGGAGGTGGCGGGGCTTCATCCGCCGCCCCGGGCAGGCCGAAGGGCATCTCCGGCTGGATGGAGGTGTCGGGTGCCGGGTCGGCGGCGGCGTCGCCCGGGGCATCCGGTGACGCGGCAGGCTGCTGTGTCGCGGCGATCCGGGCGATCAACGGGAACCGCCTGGCCAGGCCTCCCAGTTCGCAATACAGCCGCGCCCGGGCGGACAGGAAGTCGTACTGCGGAGCCAGCGATTCGCGCTGACACGCCTCGGCCAGCAGGGCGTGAACCAGCGCCGCCCGTGGGGCGTCGAGCAGCTCCGCGATCTTCACCTTCTCACTGAGATCGCTCACCGCCGAGCGGCTGTGATCCGAGGCCAGCTCGTAGCGCAACTGGATCGGCAGCAGCTTCATCCGGTCCGCCAGGCTCAGCGGGGCGTCGTACACCGGCCGCATGGCTTCGTAGGCCTCGGCGACGCGGTCCAGGATCAGCAGGCTGTCGGCCAGCATCAGCCGGGTGTTGATCCACACGCTCTTCAACCGGCCGACCGGCAGGCGCAGCAGGGTCTGGCAGATCTCGATGACCTGGGGATGGGCGTCGCGGCGGAAGAACATCCAGGCCAGCTGCTGGGCGGCGATGAGCTTGCCGTGGGTGGACATGGCCATCCGCGACACCGCCCGGCGCAGCCAGACCTCGGCGTCATCGCTGCGCCCCGCGCTCAGCAGCATGGTGCCGGTGTGCACCTCCCGGGTCAGCCGGACGGTGCTGATCACCGTGACCACGTAGAGCAGGGCGGCCAGCAGCAGCACCAGGAACATGGTCCGGGTGTCGGCCGCCGGCGGCAGGAACGACGCCGCGAAGATGGCCGCCAGGAACCCGCCCAGGATCAGCGTGCGCACCGCCCGGGTCAGCAGGATCTGCCGGCGCAGCGTGCGCAGCAGGGCGGTCAGTGATTCGGGGCTCACAACGGAACCTCCGCCGATGGGTATCGAGAGGCAACGGCCTTCAGCTCGTCGAACCGGGTGATCAGCTCCGCGGCCGGAATCAGCAGCGTGGCGTCATGCCAGCAGCGCTTCGCCGCGTCGGGCTGCTCCGCCCGGTCGTACGCCGCGGCCAGCAGGCCGTAGCCGTAGCCGGCCCGGGTGGACAGGTGCTCGCGGAACAGGGCCCGCCGCCGCTCGGCATGGGTCAGGGCCTCGGTCGACTGGCCCATGACGATCTCGCGGAACAGCGCCAGCAGCTCGACTGGGGCCTTGAGCATGGGCGGCATGTCCTCGCGGGCCAGCCGGTCGATCAGGTTGATGGCGTCGGTGGTCTGTCCGGTGCGGAGCATGGCCGCACCCAGGGCGACCCGGGCGGTGTGGGCCTGCAGGGGATCGGTGCCGGGTTCCATGGCCACCGCCTCGTAGATCCGCTGGGCGGTTTCGTGGCACTGGTCCGCTTCCGCGACCGCCGCCAGCCCCAGCAGCGCCTCGGCCCGGGCCACGCGGTGGCGGACCGGCCTCTGCAGCAGGGCGGTCAGCGCTGCGCGGGCCTGTTCCCAGCGATGAAGCTGGACGGCCTCGAGCCCGGTGGTGAGCTGGCGACCGGTGCGCCGCTGGCGCAGGGCGCTGCGGATCATCAGCCCCGCGAGGGTGAACAGCAGCACCTGGGGCAGCAGCGCCGTCCAGGGGCCCTCCACCCCGAACAGCCCGGGATCGGCCAGCAGCGCGCCCAGGATCATGGACAGGCCCAGCAGCAGTGGCCCGCTGGTCCGCAGCCAGCCGCGCGGCGGGCGGGAGGCGTGGATCAACCGGTCGGCCTGATTGGGTGTGAGCATATCTGGTTCTAGCACGCCGCTCGGCGGGGTTCAACACGCGGTGGCCGGTAAATCGCCCGGGCCAGGCTTCGCCGGTTTTGACACGCACGGGGATGGGCCTATCATACGCCCCATGGCGCGGTCACAGGCTTGCAGTCCGGGTTCGGCTGGGAGGCGGTCGCGCCGCGCCCGCGGCCCGGCTTTGCCCCGCCGCGGCGCCCTGGCGGGCGCGATCAGCCTGTGCCTGCTGATCGGTCCGGCGGCGCAGCGCTGCCCGGCTCAGCCGGCGGCCACCGCACCCGCGCCGGCGGCCGGTCCCACCTCGCCCTTCGACGGCGCCGCCATTCGCAGCCTGATCATCGTCGGGCTGGACGTGATCCCCGAGTCCTACGTCCGCAACCAGATCCGCTCGGGGGTCGCCCCGCCCTACACCGAGGAGGCCCTGCAGCAGGATGTGGGCCGGCTGCTGCGCACCGGTCGGTTCATCGACGTGGACGCCCGCCGCGACCTGGTGGACGGCATGGTAGAGATCACCCTGACGGTCACCGAAAAACCGGAGGTGGCGTCGCTGGAGTTCCGCGGCAACAACTCGATCAAGGACAAGGATCTGCGCGAGGGGCTCAACTTCGGCGCCGGCGACCCGCTGGACACCTTCGATGTCCGCCGCGGCCGCGAGTCCATCGAGCGGCTGTACCGCGAAAAGGGTTACGCCTATGCCGAAGTGACCGTCGACGAGACCCTGCTCGAGCAGCGCCAGGTGGTCTACGTCATCGTCGAGAACCAGCGCGTGCGGGTGAAGAAGGTCACCTTCGAGGGCAACGAGTATTTCCCCGAGCGCGAGCTCAAGGGCGTGGTCGAGACCAAGAGTTACATCTGGATCTTTCGCACCGGCGATTTCGACCCTGACCGGGCCGATCGCGACGCCGCCGCCGTGCAGAAGTACTACCGCGACCGCGGCTTCCTCGACGCCGAGGTGGCCTACGCCGCGGAGTTCACCGACGTGGCCCGCGAGTGGATGCAGGTCGTCTTCCGGGTCAGCGAGGGCATCCGCTACACCATCCGCGAGATCCGCTTCGAAGGCAACGAGGTCTACCCCGACGAGTCGCTGCTGGCGATCATGCAGCTTCACACCGGCGAGTACATCGTGGCCTCGCGGCTGGAGCGCGATCGCAAGGCGATCGAGGATCTCTACGGCTCCAACGGCTACATCGAGGCCAACATCGCCGCCGGCTGGGTCTACGCCGAGCAGGAAGCCGAGGTGGTGGTCAACGTTTCCATCGAGGAGGGCGGGCAGTTCACCGTCGGCTACATCGAGGTGCACGGCCACGCCTTTACCCAGGAGAAAACCGTCCGCCGGGAGCTGCGCTTCTATCCCGGCGACATCTACGACGTCACCAGGACGCGCAAGGCCGAGACCGATCTTCGCTCGACCGAGCTGTTCACCGAGGCCACCATCGTGCCGACCGGCAGCGACCCGGACGTTCGCCAGGTGCTGGTCAACGTCAAGGAGAGCGACAAGACCCAGCAGTTCATCGCCGGTGTGGGGGCCAGCAGCAACGACGGGCTGGTCGGGCAGTTCGTCCTGGAGAACAAGAACTTCGACCTCTTCGACCGCCCGCGCAGCTGGGGCGAGTTCTTCCGCGGCCGGGCCTACCGCGGCGCCGGCCAGACCCTCCGCCTCCAGCTCGAGCCGGGCACCGAGCTGACCCGCTTCCGCATCGACTTCCGCGAGCCGTACCTGCTCGACCTGCCCATCGGTTTCGGCACCGGCGTGTACATCTTCGACCGCGGCCGGGACGGCTACGACGAGCGGCGCTACGGCGGCTACTTCAGCTTCGACAAGAAGTTCGAGGAGGGGCTGCTCAAGACCTGGACCGGCGAGGTGGCCTTCCGTGCCGAGTACGTCGACGTCCGCGACGTGGACTCCTTTGCCGCCGAGGACATCCGCGACGTCGAGGGCGGCAGCTACCTGTCCAGCGTCAAGTTCTCGCTGCTCCACGACAACACCGACAGCCGCATGCTGCCCACCCGCGGGCACCGCTTCCAGACCTCCTGGGAGCAGGCCGGGGCCATGGGCGGCGACTACACCTTCGCCAAGCTCAACAGCGCCTACACCCACTACTGGACGGTGGCCATCGACGAGAAGGATCGCCCGTCGGTGGTGGCCGTGCGCGGCAGCGCCGGCCAGATTCTGGGCGACGCCCCGGTGTTCGAGCGCTTCTACGCCGGCGGCATCGGCTCCTTCCGCGGCTTCGACTTCCGCGGCATCAGCCCCCGCGACGGTCT
>CAYVVX010000071.1:12437-12876 GCA_964455315.1 uncultured Planctomycetales bacterium
AACCGCGTCGGCGGCGACTTCAGCCTGCTGACCGGGGCCGAGTACTCCTTCCCGCTGGTTGCCAAGGCGGTCCGCGGCGTGTTCTTCACCGACATGGGCACCGTGGAGGAGGACTTCGGCATCACCAGTTGGCGGGCCTCCGTCGGCGCCGGCGTCCGGCTGACCCTGGACATCTTCGGCACCGTGCCCATGGAGTTCGACCTGGCGCTGCCGGTCGCCAAGGACTCCGAGGACGACGATCGCATCTTCAGCTTCTTCATCGGGTTGCCCTTCCTCTGATGGCCCGCCATCCCCCGCCTCCACCAGGGACGGGCGGCATGGCCAGGTGTGCTCGCCTGGCCGTGGAGCGCTGGTATGCGCAGGACGACCACCCCCGATTAACCTCCGCCGCCGACGCGGGTCGACTGAACCGGGGGCCGCCTGCCGCCCATGAGCGAAC
>CAYVVX010000072.1:0-12836 GCA_964455315.1 uncultured Planctomycetales bacterium
GCAGCGTGAAAAATCTTTGCGGGAGACGAAGAATGTGATGGATAGTAGTACAGATGGACGCGGATGAAAGCCAAAGGTGCTGATGATTCCTCTGTCAGATAGCTGCTCGGCAGGGCAATTCGCTCTACTCTCTCCGATTCCTCCGGTTTCATGTTTTGCCACGCCGACGTCGAGCACGCTTTGCCGCCCACACTCAGCGCCGGTCGCAGCTCACATGTTCAACCGCGTCGCCGTCATCCGAACCAGAAGCAGGCTGGTCTGCCCACCCTGCTCCGGCGGATCGGCGGCGATCGCATTGCCCGCCAGCACGATCGGTTCGCCGCTGCGCAGCAGGAAGCACTGGTTAATACTGGTCTTTTCAAACTGCGGCAGCGACACATCCTGGCTGATGACGGCGCTATCGGCAACGTCAGAGATTTCGAGCGAAAAGCTCACGTCGCCGAACAACGGCTCTTCCTCGCCGCGCCACGCGCCGGACAGCTTCAGGATGTAGCCGACCTCGTTGTAGCTGACCGACGGCGTCGTCCGGCCCTGGGCATCGACGGTAACCGCCTGCACCACCGGCACGCGCTGACCGCGATTCCACGACAAGGGGCGGGTCAGATCCGCGATGCTGTCCACCCGCAACACCAGCCGGGCACCGCCCAGCTTTCCCGTCCGCTCGATCAGGCTCTCGACGGACAACCCCTTCTCCTGCAGCAACTCGACGTCCAGCCCCGCCACCTCATCCGGGCCGGCCTTCACTTCGATCACTTCGATCTGCATCCGCGTGGGCTGCGGGCGCAGGTCGACCACTTCGCCCCGGCCGCGAACCTGCGCCGAGGCCCGATCGCCCGCCAGCCAGCTCGCCGCCATGACCACCGCTACCGCCGCCAGCACACCCGCTCCGCTCAACCATCCTGTCCGCGTCATGACCGTACCTCCAGTGAGAGAGATGAACCCGTGGTGGAGTCGGGAGGTTATACCGGATTCAAGGCAATCAGGTTGCGGGGGCCGAAGTGTCCCGACGCCGGAAGCGGGTCAGCAAGTGAACGCGCTATCGCTCAACCGGCCGCCGAAACTGTGGTCTTGGCCCCCCGGGCCCGCACGATCGCCGCCATGACCAGCCCCATGAGCGTCCACCCGACGATCATGTCCGCCCCCATCACGACCACGTAATCGGTCGGCGCGAACATCCACACCCACAGCGATCCGTACGAGATCAGCGCGCCGATGACCGCGATCCCGCTCACGAAGAGCACCCGCGACAGATACGCCCGCAGCCTTGCCGACGCCGCCGAGAGCAGCGCCGCGGCCAGGGCCGCGACGATCACGTTGAGGATCATCCCCTTCACGAACACCCCCGGCGCCATCGGCGTGGCCCCCTCGGCCCGGTACCAGACCATGCCCAGCGGCCCCTCCTCATGCCGCTTCATCCACGCGGCCATGGTCGTTTCGTCGTCCGTTTCATGCGGCATCGCGGGGAAGTAATACGCCCCCGTCCGCAACACACCCTCGCGCAACGCCGGCACCACCACCGCTTCCCGCGGCATCGGGCGCAGCGTGGCGGTGTGCCACGGCAGCACCATCCACGACACCATCCCCCACGCGAACAGCGTCAACCCGCCGAACACCGCACCCAGGATGATCCGTCCCATGATTCTGCCTCCCGTCGAGTCAGCACCCGTCAGACGTGAATTGCACAGTGAATCGGGCCCGGACCGCAGGCCCGCTCACATCCGCTCGAACGGCTGGAACATCCGCCGGTAATCCTCCTGGCAGAACCGGTCGGTCATGCCGGCGATGTAGTCGCAGATCACCCGCGGTGCGCCCTGCTGTTCGATGCGCCGGGCGAACCGCGTGGGCAGCATTCGCGGCTCCGCCAGGTAGGCTTCGAACAGTCCGGCAATCAGCCGCCTGGCCTTGGCATCCATGCGGATCAGTTTCGGGTGGCGGTACAGCCGCTCGCGGAGATGCTTCTCCAGCTCCGCCAGGCGCGACTCGACCTCCGGCGTGAACGCCACCAGGTCCCGCCCGCACCCGCGAACGTCGTCCAGCGTCTCCACGTGTGCCGCCGCGATTCGCTTCCGCGATTCGACCACCACCGACTCCAGCAGGATCCCTTCCAGCCGGTCGAGGATCGGTCGCCGCACCGCCGCCGTGATCACGTCGGGATGGGCCTTGCGCACCGGCTCCGACGCCTCCTTCCACAACGCGAGCCCGTTCAGCCCGCGCTCGTCGATCAGCCCCGCGCCCAGGCCATCCTCCAAATCGTGGCAGTCGTACGCGATGCGGTCGGCCAGGTTGGCGATCTGCCCCTCGATCGGGGCCTGGGTGCCGTCGGCCAGCGGATGCGACCCGGGCTTGTCGTACAAGGTGCAGTGCTTGGCCAGCGACTCGCGGGTCTCGTAGCTGAGGTTCAGGCCCCGGAACGGCGGATAGGGATGCTCGAGGTATTCGACCACGCGCAGCGACTGGGCGTTGTGCTCGAACCCGCCGTGCTTCGCCATCAACTCGCGCAGCGCCACCTCGCCGGCATGGCCGAACGGCGGATGCCCCAGGTCGTGGGTCAGCGCGATCAGTTCCCCCACCGCGTCATTGACCTGCAACCCGACGCACAGCCGCCGGGCGATGCTGGCCACCTCCAGCGTGTGGGTCAGCCGGGTGCGGAAGTGATCGTGCAGCCCGGCCACGAATACCTGCGTCTTGTGCACCAGCCGCCGGAACGCGGCCGAGCGCAGCACCCGCTGGCGATCGAGGGCAAAGGGATCGATGATGGCCGGAAGGGATTCAGGATGCTCCCGGCCGCGGCTGTTGGCACCGCT
The DNA here is from genome assembly GCA_964455315.1 of uncultured Planctomycetales bacterium. Classification (GTDB taxonomy): domain Bacteria; phylum Planctomycetota; class Phycisphaerae; order UBA1845; family PWPN01; genus CAYVVX01. The sequence continues at coordinate 2,805 of CAYVVX010000072.1, forward strand.
GATGGCGTACGGCTTGAGCCCGGCGCTGTCGGCTTTCACGGGTGCGACCCCCTTTCAGCGGACCTCCGGCAAGCCCAGCTTCAGCGCGACGTGGCGCATCTTCTCGCGCAGGGCATCGATGCTCTGTGGAATCACCCGGCAGTCGCCCAGCACGGGCATGAAGTTGGTGTCCCCTTCCCAGCGGGGCACGATGTGGGCGTGAAGATGGTCGGGCAGCCCGGCGCCGGCGCAGCGACCGAAGTTGAAGCCGATGTTGAACCCCTGGGCACAGGCCGCGTCGCGCAGCAGCCGCTGGGCATCGCGCAGCTGGCACATCATCTCCAGCAGGGCCGGCTCGGAAAGCTGTCCAAGTTCGCAGCAGTGCTCCAGAGGTGCGACCAGCAGATGGCCGTTGCTGTACGGAAACCGGTTGAACAGCGTCATGCAGTGAGCCCCGCGCCAGATCACGTGGTTGGCCGCGTCGGCCTCGGGGCTGGCCACGTATTGGCACAGGAAGCACCCGCCCGGCCCGGCGTCGTCGTGCAGCGAATGGATGTACTCCATCCGCCACGGGGCCCAGAGATTCTGATTGACCTCCGCCATGCGCCGCGCGAGTCTACTGCCCCTCCCCCGAGGCGGCAAGCGGCGCTGCCCGGACGGTTTGACGCCTCGTGCCCGGCGCGGTAGAGATAACGGTGGACTTTCGGCGATTTCGGCACCGTCGGGGTGCCCGTCCCGGGAATGGCGTGGTCGCGACGAAGGCCGCCGGCCCGGCAATGATCCGTCCCCAGCCCATGGCGAACATCCCCGTGAAGCAAAACGCTCTGATGATCATCGTCGCGGTCGCCGCCATCCTGGCCCTGGCAGGCATGCTGTTCACCGCGCCCTCCAGCGAAAGCGATCAGGTCAGGCTCGATCGAGACATCGCCCGGGAAATCGAAAAGGCCCAGCGCCTGCTCAACAGCTACGAGCCGGCCTCCGACCGGCTGGCCTCCCTGCTGGGTGCCACCGCGACCCAGCCGGCCGCGCTCCCGCCCGGCGCGAACTGGTTCGACGCCCTCAACCAGATGCGCGAGCAGGATCCCGACGGCGCCTCCCGCATCGACCGCCAGCGATCCGAGGCCGACTCCCTGATCATGGCCTACACCGCCCTGATGGGGGAAGACCAGACCGGCGGCATGTCCAACCCCACCTTCGAGGATCTCAGCGCGGAGCTGCAGCGCAACCAGAACCTGATCGACAACGCCCTCCGCATCGTGCAGACCGCCGTGGGCATGAGCGAAGGCGAAGCCTCCGGCTCGACGAGCACCGTAGCCACCAGTCTGCAGGCGATGCTCCTGTATGATCAGGCCGACCTCTACCAGCATCGGGCGGCACTGTTGCAGGCCTCGGCCGGCCGGAATCGCCAGCAGGCTCGCGACCTCGTCGGTCCCTATCGCGAGCTGGACCGGCAGATCCGCTCGCTGGCCTACAAGCTCGAAGGCACGCCGCCTGAGGCGGATCGGGCCGGCGCGGCACCGCCATCTGGCGAGCCCGCTCCGGGACAGCCCCGCGCGCCGGGTGCCACCCGTCCGGGAGCCGTGTCCCGCCTGCTCCAGAAGATTCCCATCCTTGGCGGTGAGCCCGCTCCTGCGGAGCCCGGCCCGGTGGAGACCGAGCCGGCGGAGACCGTAGAGACCGCACCCGAACCGATCGATGTCGGCCCGCTGCCCACCTCCCCCGAGCAGATCGCAGCTCTGAAAACCCAGCGCGAAGAATTGCGGGCCGCGATCGCCACCTCCCAGGCACGGGCCGATGAGTTGCAGACCGAGGCAGACGGTCTCGCCGCCCGCATCAGCGAGTTGAAGGCCGCCGCCGCCGAAGCCGAGCAGGAGATGCTGGCCATGGAGCAGGCCGGCGCCGACCTGAAGCGATCCGGTGGTGTCGACCAGTTCATCAGCGCGTACGAGGCCCTCTCGATAGCCAACCGCGATGCGTTCCGCGAAGCGTCGATCCTCGAACACGGCTCGATCCGCAATGCCCGTCCGGATGCCACCGACGAGGATGAGATGCTGACCGCGCCGCTGGTGCCGGCCGATCCGGCCGAGCCGCTGATGCCCGTTCGCGGGCTCACCGCCGTCCAGGCGGATCTCGCCGCGGCCCGGGGCCTGGTCGAAACCCGCCAGGCCTTCCTGGCCCAGGTCGAGGCCCAGATCGCCGCCGCCGAGGCCCAGCTTCTGGAGGACCAGGCCCGGCTGGCGGATCTGCGCACGCGACGGGAAAGGCTCATCGGCGACATCAACGCCGCGATGGCCCGCGCGGTCGCGGATCTGTCCGCGGCGAACGGGCTCCAGCAGCAGGCTCTCGATATCGCCACCACCCGCGGCAAGTCGGCCGCCCGGGCGGCTGAGCAGGCCGTCAACAACATCATGAACGAGGCCCGCAACGCGAACTCTCCCGAGAGCCCCAATCCCCGCCTCGATCTCATCGCCAACAAGAGCCGTTTCCTGGCGGGTCATGCCAGGACCCTCGCCGCCGATTTTGATTTCCTCGCCGCCCGGGTCCACGCCCAGCAGGCCGACGGCTTCCGCCGCCAGGGCGACCTGCTGGCCCTGCTCAACGGGATCGGTATCGCCACCGGCCCGGCCCTCCTGCCTGAGGGGGTTGGACCCGGCGAATCCTCTGTGAGCCTCTACACCGTTCAGGCTGCCCGGGCCCGGAGTTCCGAGGCCCAGGCCGCCGCCGTCACCGCCGCGGAACAGGCCGTTGTGGCCTACAACGAGGCTGCCACCGCCCTCGGCGAACTCTGGGTGGTGCATGCCAACGCCGCCGCCGTCGAGTATCTCCTCGGCAGGCTGACCACCGGTGATGCGTCGCAGCAGCACCTCGCCAAAGCCCGTAACCTGTACGAACGCTCCATCCGCAACCGCACCGACGCACCCCAGTCGACCGTCTACCAGGACATCGTCACCCGGCTGAGCCAGGCATCGCCATGAGCCCGGTTCTCGCGCCACAGCGTCGCCGCCCGCAGGCGCCGCATGGCGTGTCGGTGCTCCCGCGCCCCGCGGCCTCCCGATTCCCGGCGATCCTCGCCGCCCTGCGGCTTTCCGCCGCGGCGGTACACGCTCATCCCCTCGGCAACGACAACATCGAGCACTTCAGCATCCTGACCCTGCTGCCCGATCGGCTGCAGGTGGATCTGCTGCTGGTCGTCGCCGAGACGCCGGCCATGGTCTTTCAGCGCGACGAGATCGACGCGAACAAGGACGGCGAGGACACCCAGGCCGAGCAGAAGGAATGGCTCCACGCCCGGGCCAGGGAGTTCGCCCCGTTTCTCAAGGTCACCCTCGGCGGCGAACCGCTGTCCCTTCGCGCCGCGGAGGAAATCATCGACCCCCGCACCGGCAAACAGGCCGACGCCAGCGGCGTGATCGTCAAGCTGCCCGGGCTCGCGGGCATGCCCACCTACCGACTGCTCATCCCCTACAGCGTCAAGTTCGAATCGCCGCTGACGGCCGGCGAACACGTGCTCACCTACGAAGATGCCACCTACCCGCAGCACCCCGGGCTCAAGCGGATCTTCCTCGAGCGCAGTCCGAAACTGGAGTTCACCCATCGCCCGCCCTTCTGGGACGAGGGCGGTGATCCCATGGACTACAGCCAGTACGATCCGTACAACCTGCCCGACGAACGCAAGGCCTCGGTCACTTTCACCCTCGCCGCGACCGGAAGCCGCCCGGCCGATCCCGCTCCGGCCGATCCGTCGCCACCGAGCGCTGCGGACAGCGCACCGATCAACGTCGATCAACCGGCATCGCGGCCCGCATCTGCCGCGCGCGTCGAGGCCATGAACACCCCCGCGCCGGACGCCGCGGCATCCGCCCGGCGCACCGATCCCAAGGCCGGCCGCCTGATGGATCTCCTCCAGGGCGAATGGGGCCTCACCGTCATCCTCACCGTCACCTTCCTGTCGTTCACCTGGGGTGCCGGCCACGCGCTCATGCCCGGACACGCCAAGACCGTGGTCGCCGCCTACCTGATCAGCCAGCGCGGCACGTGGTGGCACGCCGTCGTCCTGGCCATCATCGTGACCGTCACCCACACCGCGCTGGTCATCGTCGTCGGCGTGGTCTGGTGGGCATACCAGGCCATCGATCCCACGGTCGGACCGCGCCTGCAGCTCTGGCTCGGCGTCATATCAGGCGGCCTGGTGGCGGTGATGGGCCTGACACTTATGTGGCGGGCGGCCACCGGGCGCCTCGCGGGGCACCACCACGACCACACGCACGACCACGCCCATGACCGCCGGCCGTGGTGGAAAAAGCTCTTCACCCACTCGCATCCCCACCTTCCCGGCATGGCCCACCACCATCATGGGGCCGAGCACCACCATCATCACGACCACCACCACGGGCACGATCATCACCACGACGATCACCACCACACGCACGATCATGGTGATGCCCATGATCATCACCATGACCACGGGCATCACCATCACCACGATCACGGGCATAGTCATACCCACGATCATCCCCACGCCGCGGGTCACGGCGATCATGTGCTCGGATACGCCGCGGCCCCGGACAACGCGGAAATCGGCCCGGAGCTGAGCTTCCGCACGCTGCTGATGCTGGGCATCGCCGGGGGCATCGTGCCCTGCCCCACGGCCACCATCATCATGCTGCTGGGCATCGGCGCTGGCGTGGTGGCCGGTTCGCTCTACGCGATCGGCATGTTCAGCCTGGGGCTGTCCATGACCCTCATGCTGATCGGGTTCCTGGCCCTTTCCAGCCGGCGGATCGCCGCCCGCATCCTCTCCGACGCACGGCACGATCAGGAAGCCCCCCTGGCCGGGATGGGACGGCGCCTGCTGCTGCAGGTCGTGCCGACCCTCAGCGGAGCCGCCGTGGTGGCGATCGGCCTGTGCATCGCCTCCAATTACATTCATACCATGTGGTTCGGCACGCCCCTGTTCTCCTGGCTGGGATAGTCGCAAGACCTCGCCCCCTCGGGGCTGGAACGCCGCCTGGGCCGGAACCCGGGATGCCTGGAACCCCGCCGAACCGAATACCCGTACCAGTCGTTCTTAGACTCCGATTTGCATTCTCTTAGAACTTCGCGATAATGCCTCCCTCTCAACATCCCGGAGTATGGAGGTTTGCAAATCATGGCTGTAACCAAGACCAAGCGTTCCTATTATCTGCCCACCAGACTGATCCACGTGTTTGACCAGGCCTGCGAGAAGGGCGGCTACGTGCGAGAACGTGTGGTGGCCGCCGCCATTCAGCACTTTCTCACCGCCTCTCCAAACGACCGCGCGGAGATGTTCAAGCAGCTTGACAGCGCCATGAGCAGCAAGCGCGGCGGCTGACAGCGTTCAGTGCCACTTAAGTGGCAGGCGGCCTGCGCATCAGAAAACGCCCCTTCCCGGGGGGGAGGTGTGACCGGGTGCCCCGCGCATACCCAGGGCAGGCGTCATCCATCGCCGCCCGCATGGGCGTCGATCCCCGTTCTACTCCAGGTCAGACGCTTCGCATGCCGCGAAGTCCTTCGTAGCGGCCGGCCCCGTGCTATCATCCCGTACACCATCAGGGTGACTGCCGTTCTTCCGCGGACCAGCACCGCCTGAGCATCGCACTCACCGCCTCCATCCGCTTGCCGGCGGCGTCCCCCGGGCGCAGCAAGCCGATCCGCTCCGCAACCGACATGGCGGCATACCGCCGATCCGCTTCGGCGAAGGCGAACGCCATCCAGGCCTCCTCCCGTGCCGGATCCCCGGGCTCGGCCGCCACCAGGAGCGGCCGTGGAGCGATCAGTCCGCCGGCCTCGGCATCTCCGTAGCCGGTGGCCACGCCAAAACCCGGCAGACCTCCCGCATACGTCGCCAGCAGGCGATGGAGCGAGGGATCCACCGCCCCGGCCAGCCACCGCTCGGAGAAACCTCCCATGCAGACCACGCCGTTGTAGCCCGGCAGCACCGCCGCGACCCGCAGTCCGGTCCCCGCCGCCTGGCCGAAGCCCATCACGGCGATGCCCGCGCCGTCCACGAAGGGCAGCGTCACCAGCCAGCGCAGCAGCGCATCGTGCTGGCGCAGGATGAAGGACTCCAGGCTCAGCCCCAGCGGCTGGGCCTTGCGATCAATCTGGCGCCAGGCATCGCCTCCCACCACCGGGCCCTGCGCGACCAGCACGATGAATCCCTCGTCGACCAGCCGCGCTGCGCACGCCCGGTAGCGCTCGAACGCCGGCCCCTCCTCCGCGAGTAGATCCCTGGCCTGATCCTCCAGGTCGTGCATGATCACCATCACCGGAGCCTTCTCGCCTTCCGGCAACGCCCTGGGCATCACCATCACCCCGCCGGCGAACACGTCCGGGTGGACATCGAGCATGATCTGGTAAGCCGCATACGCCGGCGTTTCCGAGACCTGCACCGAACGCGGCATGGGGAACAGGCTCGGTGTTCCCAACCGTCCGATCACCTCTTCCAGGAGCAGGCGGCGATGGGTTCCCGTCGAGGCCAGCCACCGCTCCGGGCTCGAGCCGTCCGCGTCAGCCCAGAACGCCCGCCGCCGGACCGGGCTGGTTAGCCCCTGCCGACGGGCCTCCTCCAGAAGCTGTCGATACTGACGTTCCATCCGCGCGGCCGGATCGACCGGCCCGCCCGACGACGCCGGCACCGCGCCGGCCGGGACCAGCGGGCGCCCACCTCCCACCACCTTCCAGAACGTCTCCAGCGCTCCCCGACTGCCGAACGGCCCGCCGCCATCCCCGCTGAGCACCAGTTCGACCCCCTGTTTCGCCTCCGCCCCGCCTGCCCCGACAAACCGCCGCGCCCTGGCCACCTCCGCGCGAACCTCGTCCACGGGGGGCGTCTCCAGCCGACCCGGAAACACCGACTCACGCCCGGCCGGCTCCGCCGCCGCACGCGGATAGGCACACGCTTCCACGACCGCGTACCGCCCATGCATCAGGCTCAGCAGTTCCCCGCCGCCGGCGAGCTGCACCTGCGCCCAGACGTGGCGGTACACCGGCTCACTCCACATGCGCTGGGGGGCCGCGATCGCGCCGCTGACCAGGACCGGGTCGATGCGCGGATCGATGGCCCCCGCATACAACGCCAGCACGCCGCCCTCGCCGTAGCCGGCCAGCGCCACCGGATGCGTCGCTTCGGCCGGCCGCGCGGCAAACAGGTCGACCAGCGCCAGCACCTTCTGCACTTCGTACCCGATGATGTGCCGCCCGAACGGATACGCCGCGAGGAACACCGCCTCCCTTCGCGACAGCGGAACCGCCCCCCGCTCGTGATCCGCGCCGCCCGCTGGTGACCGGTCGATCAGCACCGGCACCACCACCCGGCAGCCGTTCTCCGCGAAGATGCGCCCCCACTGCGACCCCGGCTCCACCCCGGGCGACAGGCCCGCCAGCATTTCCGGAGCCATGTCCGCGTCGGGCAGCACGATCAGCGTCGCCACCGCGCCGCCTTCCGGTTCCAGCAGCAGGCCCTCCCCCTGCACGCCCGCGACCACCGGCCAGCGCACCGCCCGGATCGTGTAGCCCTGGCCCTGGCCCACCGTCGCCGACGTCCGCGTGGTGGCCGCCAGCTCGAGTGCATCGAACGGCAGCCGCGGATCGGTCGCCCCGATCATCCTGGCCAGTTGCTCGCGACGCGGCCGCGCCCACCGCGTGAAGGCCTCCGGCGAACTCACCTCCGGCTTCCATCCCACCTCGCGGCCCAGCGGCGAAGACGCCGTCTCCCGGTCCAGCCAGCGATGAATCCCGGCTACCATGGCCTCGGCCATCCGGGGCTGGGGCTCCATCGGCATGGTCCCGGGCAGCGGCTGACCCACCGCCGCGCCGGTGATCCCGGCGAGGCAGAACATCCACGCCGCGATGCTCACGTATCCGTTCCGGTTTTTCATTACCCGCACGCTTCGTTCTCCCGCGGCTGCCCACGATCCGCGCATAAAAAAACTCCCGGCGATCTCACCGGGAGCATGGTAAACGAAAACGTGGAAATGTCCGCCGAAACCGGTCCGGCTAGGCCGCGGACTTCACCGCGGGCGGGCCGATCGATCTCGCCGGATCAATCGCCCGGGCCCCGGCCGGCGAGTTGAGCATCATCCCGATCTCGCCCCGCTCCTCGTCACTGAGCACATGAAGCTTGCGGTCAATGTCGGCCGCCTCGCTGAATGCCGAGCGGGCCTTGTCCTGGCGCCCGAGCTTGCCGTGCGCCCGGCCGATATAGACCAGCGTCTTGGCCCGCGTGGAGGGGATGTTCTCGGTCAGCAGGAGGCACTGCTCCAGGCTCTTCAAGGCGTTGTCAAACTGGCCCAGCTTGTACTGCAGCACGCCGAGCGTGTTGAGCAGGTGAGGATCCTTCGGATAGATGTTGACGCCGTCCTGGGCATACTTGACCGCTTCATCGGGGCGATCCAGGTCCACGCCCACCAGCCAGGCGAGGTTGTTCAGCGCCTTCTGGTTGTACCGCTCGATATCCAGCACCCGACGATAGGATTTCTCCGCTTCCGCGTAGCCGTCCCGGCCTGAGGCGTAGTAGACCATGCCCCGACCCAGGTGACCGTCCAGCCGCGCCGGGTTTTCGCTGGTGAAACCGTCGAACAACGCCCGCATCTCCCGCACCTGGGCCTGGGCCCGGGCGTTGATCAGCATCGCGGCTCCGCCCGTGAGCACATGGCATTCGTCCCTGATGGTCAGACGCCGCGTCTTGAGCAGCGTCATCATGTCGTCGTATTTCTGCTGCGCCGTCAGCACCCGCAGCCGCACCAGGGCGATGTCCGGATGCCAGGGGGAAACCGTGTCGGCGATCGCCAGCAGCTCATCCGCCCGGGCGTAATCGGCCATCAGCCGGTTCAGGTCCGCAAGAGCCAGCAGGATCTTCAGATCCTCCGCCGGTCGGGTCTTGCGGAACGCCTCCAGCTGCTCCACCGCTTCCTTGTACTTCTTGTCCATGTTGAGCAGCTCCGCCTGCAGAAGCTGGGCGTCGCTGCTGGTCGGATCCAGCTCCAGCGCCTCCGCGGTCAGCCGGCGGGCATCATCGTACCTGCCCTCGACCAGGTTCAGCTTGGCCAGCACCAGCCGGGCCGGAACATTGTTCTTCGTCGAGTCCAGCACCCGCTGGGCCAGGTTCCGCGACACGCTCAGGTCGCCCAGTTCCCGGGACACCTCCGCCTGAACCAGTTGCAGGTCCGGGCTGTCCGGGTTGGCCCCCACCGCCAGGTTGGCCTGGGTCCGCGCTCTCTCGTACTCCCCGCGCTGGCTGTAATAATGGATCAGGTTCCAGTGCGCGGCCACATTCCGCGGCATCCGCCGGACCACTTCCTCCAGCAGCGCCACGGCGGCATCCCGATCTTCCACCTTCGTACTCCGCAGCAGCAGTGTGCCCTTGAAGGCCTTCAACTCCATGTCATCGGGCTGCTCGGCGATCAGTTCGCTGAGCCCGGCCATCCCCTCCGCACGGATCTTGTCGTCGCTGGAGGTGCACTGCAACGTGACCTTCAACCGCCGGAGCGGATCGAAGTTGGGGTGGGCCACGAGACCCGCCTTGCAGAGCTCGAGGGCCTTGTTGGCATCACCCATCCGCACGGCGAAGCTGGCCTGGGCCTGGTACGCCTCGCCCCCGGTGACGCCGGGCACCTTGGTCAGCTGATCCACGTCCTTCTGCGCGTCCTCATTCCGGCCGAGCGCGATCAGGTACTCCGCCCGCAGCAGGTAGGCGATAAAGTTGCCCTGCGCCGAGACCAGTTGGTCGAGCACCTGCAGGGCTTCCTCCTTCCTGTCCGCGTCATCGAGGATGCGGACCCGCGTGCGGGTGGTCACCAGCAGCCCCGGCTGCAGTGCTTCCGCCTCGTCCAGCAGCTTGAGAGCCGCATCCAGCGTCTCCGGCCCCTTGTAGACCAGGCCCGCCAGCAGGGCCCGGGACTGGCCGTCCTCGGGATTCGCCGCGATGGCGGCGCGCAGCGTCGATTCGGCGGCCTGCCTGTCGCCGAGCTGCAGCTCCACGGAGACGCGCTGCATGCTCAGCTCGTTCATGCCGCCGGGCAGCCCGACATC
>CAYVVX010000073.1:0-12029 GCA_964455315.1 uncultured Planctomycetales bacterium
CCCGCTTCTGGTTGGAGGGGCGGATGTCGGAGAATGCGACGATGTCGACGTAGTCCGGGTTGCTCTGCGAGATATGCGCGTTGCAGCCCTGGTTGCCGGTGCCGATCAGCCCGACACGGACCGGCGGCACGCCCTCCTCGAGCTTGTCGTAGCCCCAGTAGACGCCGGCCGCCGCGGGCACGGCCAGTGCGCCGGTGAGCAACTGCCGCCGGGTGACGCGGCTGCCGTCGTTGAAGTTGTCCCTGCCGATCTGTCGCTGCTTGTCGTCGAGTACCATGTCGTGGGCCTCATCTCGTATAACTGTCTGCCGGGCGTCGTTGGCCCGGGGTCGCCTGGTGTCGTTGCCATCCGGCGCCGATCAATCGGCGTCCGGTTCCATTGGTTCTACGTCGCCACCGTCACGCCGGGTGACTTTTTCTGCGTCGGAAGAGGGCGCTGATGAACGCGTCCAGCCCGCACCACTTGCCGATGCCCGAGGTTGCGATCATCAGCAGGGCGCACGCCTCGATCACGTTCTTGTTCACGATCAGGTAGTGCCCTTCGTTGTTGGGAGCCTCGGGCAGGTTCGGCCAGGGCGGCATGGTCATGTAGTACATGCTGATCAGCACAGCGCCGACCAGCGCCGAAAACCGCGTGAACAAGCCGATCATGAGACAGATGCCGGCCGCGAACAGCCCGATCATGTTGCCGTAGTCCACCACCTTGCTCTTGAAGTTGCGCGGGGCCAGCGGCATCGGTCCCCTGGCGACCTGGGCGTCGGAGAGGTCCATGAACATCTGCTCCATGAAGGTTTCCATCTTCACGGGATCGATGTCCTTCATGGGCTGTTCGAGCCGGGCCAGCAGCGCCGCCTTGGCCGAGGCCTTCTTCCGCCAGTCGTACAGCAGGCGCTCCTGCGGGAATTCACCGCCGACGCGTTTCTCGGCGCCGGACAACTCCATGTCCCGCACCGCAGTGAGAAACGCGTCGTAGCTGTCGAGGTTTTCCTGGAAATCGGGGTCGTACCAGATGTTCTCGACGAAGCCCATGCTGCGCAGGCGGGCGCCCTCGCTGCTCCGCGGGGACATCCAGTCGTACCAGTTGCCGACATCGGTCCTGAAGCCGGTATCGCGCTGCTCGCCGACCAGCTTGGTGTCGCGGTAACGCCAGCCGTTGGCCGACTGGTGATTCTTGTAGAGCGCTTCGTAGACCATGTCCCGCGCCTGCTTCCCGAAGGCGTCGCCCGGGTTCCATTCCGTCGCCGGTGAGAACAGGCACCATGACTTGAGCTGCATGTAGCGGGTATCGAGGATCGACTTGACGTAGCCGACCAGCAGGCGATGCTCGCGGTTGGGTGCCTGCTGATCAAACGGCGGCCGGTCGGGCATGTTCACCGGAGTCAGTTCAGGCAGCTCGATCGGTCCCAGTGGCGGCACCGGCGCGGCTTCCTTCTGCTTCAGAATGTCCAGCAGTCTGTCGCGGGCGGCGGCCCCTTGCAGCTTGTCGTCCTGCCCCGCTTCCGGCTTGAGCCTGGCGACCTGCTCGGCGACGTCGCGGAGGGCCTTTTTGTAGGCATCGATGACCACCTTGTCCATGTCCGCGACGATCGCGGCGATGTAAGCGTTCATCGGTCCGGGGTCGGCCTGCTCGCCGCGGGCGACCTTGAGGCGATACGCTTCCACCTCCTTTTTGAACTCGCGCGACTTCTGCAGGGCCTTGTAGTCGGGCGATTTCAGGAACAGTGATGCCCGCTCGCGGGCCATCTGCCGGCCGTGATCCCTGCCGATCTGGTTCTCCGGGATGGCGGCCAGGGCTTCCTGCGACTCGGCGAAGGCCACAAAGGGCTCGTCGAAGGCCAGGAACAGCTCGCGGACGTTGTTGTCGTCCTGGATGCCGTGCTTCTTGCGCTCGGCAAAGGCCTTGAGCACCCCGGCCTGCTGCTCGTCGAGCTGGTAGAAGTGGATGGCCCGCTCGGTCTGGGCGTCCATGCGCTGGAAGATGTCGTCCAGCTTGAGCCGCCGGAGCCCGGTCGGGTCGTTGACCAGATCCTGGAAGTACGGTCGCAGCGGGCCGCTGGAGGCGGTCAGATAGCCGTCGGCGGACCAGCGGCTCTTGCGCTCCTCCTGGATCTTGTAGAACCCCTCGTAGGCCAGGTGCCAGCCGATGGCGACCCGGAGCAGGACCATGAACAGGATGGTCCAGCCGGTGACGGTGCGGAAGGTGTGCCTGGGTCGTGCCAGGTTTGGTGTTGCTTCAGGCATGGTGACTCTCTGCCGTGGACACGTGCGTTTCACGAAACATGGGGATCGCCTTTCCACCAGTCGGGCACCGGCACCACCGGTACGGGGCGGAGGTTAACGTCTCCCTTGGGAATGTTCATCACCCTGATACGCGGCGGGGTGTTGACCGGCAGGGTGGGATCCTTCTTCAGGACCAGCACCGCGCCGACGTCGCGGTGATTTTTGCAGAAATCGACCGCCTTGTCGAGTCCCATGACGAACAGCGCGGTGGCCAGTGCGTCGGCGGTGGCTCCATCCCCGGCGATGACCGAAACGCTGGCCAGTTCATCGGCGGGATACCCCGTCCGCGGGTCGAGGATGTGGCCGTATCGGCGGCCATTCTCCTCGAAATACTGGTTGGCGGTGCCGGAGGTGCCCAGGGCCTGGTCCTTGAGCCGAACCTCGGCGATCTGCGTCGCGGCGTCGTGGGGGTCCTGGATGCCGACCAGCCAGCCGCGCCCGTCGCCGCCGGGTGAGCCCATGGTGACCACGCTGCTGAGTCCGCCCTGCATCAGGGCGCAGTCGATGCCGAACTCCTGCCGGAGCAGCGCCAGCGCCTGATCCAGCGCGAAGCCCTTGCCGATGCTGCCCAGGTTGATCTCCAGTCCGTCGACGAGATATCGGACCGTGGTTTCCTGTTCATCAAGGACGACCTGCTGCATGCCGGTGCGGGCGAGGGCGTCGCGAACCTCCCGCGGATCGGGCACCCGCCGCGGACCTCGCAGGAACCCCCACGCCTTCACCAGGGCGCCGGCGGAAACGTCAAATGCGCCCGCGGTCTGCTCGGACAACTCGCGGCAGCGGCGGAGCAGCACGAAGAGGCGGTGATCGGTGCGGATGGGCCTGAAGGCGGCGTTCTGATTCACATAGGACATGTCGCTGTCGTCACGATAGACGGTCAGCAGGGATTCCAGCCGGTCGATCTGGTCCAGCGCGGTGTCCGACGCGGCCATGGGCGAACCGACGGTGTGCGGAAGAAAGAGCGTAAACTCGCAGGCCATCGCCCGGCGGGAGAAACACAGGTGGGTGCGCGTGCCGGAGGAGGGCGGGGGCTGCGGCGTCGAAGCGAGCAGCGCTCCCAGGAATCCGCCGGCGGAAGCGCCCAGGCCGCGGGCGGTCAGGAATCCGCGTCGGGACCAGTTGGTCGGCTCGTCCAATGGTGATCCTCGTGACACAGCCCAAGGCATGGCGGTGGAGAAGTCGCTCCGGCAGCACTACCCAACCGGGGGCGCCGTCGCGGCATACGGCGCCTCCTCCGTCCTCTGCGACAGGATCATTCTAGGGGCAGGTCGTCGCGCCCGCCACTCCGGCGCCGCTGAGGCAGCCGTTCAGAAGGATCGCGTCGCTCAGATCCACGTCATTGTCGCCGTCGAGATCGGCATCGACGCAGGTCGGGTCGATCACCGGCAGCCCGGGGCCGTACTGGCAGAGCTGCATGTGGGCGTAGTCGTCGAGATCCACGTCGCCGTCCAGGTCGTAGTCGCCGGCGATGCCCACGCCGAAGGTGATCGGTTGGGTGAGCTGGTACGGTCCGCCGTCGGCCTGGATGGTCAGCGCGACGTTGTAGGTGCCGCGCTGGGCGTAGGTGTGACTCGGGTGCTGCTGACTGCTCACGCCGCCATCGCCGAAGTCCCAGCTCCAGGCGGTGATGTTGGCGGCGGTGGACAGATCCTGGAAGGCGACGGTGTAGGGGGTGAAATCGGGAAGCGGCCCGGTGGTGAAATCGACCTCGTCGGCGATGCCGTTGGTGTAGGTCACGTTGATGGTGACCTGCTCGATCTCGTTGCCGTCGTCGTCGAGGGTGCGCACCAACACCACGTTGTTCTGGTTGACCAGGGTGATGGTCTTGCTCCACTGCGTCGATCCGGCGTAGTTGCCGCCGGAGACGCTGCCCCACTGGATCCCCGTTTCGCTGCCGAAGATCTCCAGCCGGGCGGCGCTGATGGGGGCCGTCCCGCTCAACATGACGTTGGGCGAAGCGGTCGCGATGGGCTGCCCGCCGTTGGTGGTGATGGCCAGCGCAGCGACGGGCAACTGTCCGCGGAGCAGGCCGTTGCGACCCGAGAGCCAGGTCTGCCACTGGCCGATGCCGTTGGTGAAGTCGGTCCATTTGCTGCCGGTGCCGGTGATGGGGTCGGCATCGACGTCGTTGTAGATCAGCCCGTGGTAGTAACGCACCTCGGGCATGATGCGATCCTCGCGGAAGGCGCCGTCGCCGGTGTTCAGGGCCATCCAGAACCCGTGCATCAGCTCCCTGGCCACCGACGGGGTGGAGTAGAGCCGCCCGACGTCGACGTACACCGTGGCGAGAAAACCGGCGTTGTTCCACATGGTCGGCCAGTAGGCGTCGTCGAAGTCGTAGAGGATGTGGATGAAGCGGTTGTCCGAGGTGCGGCGGTACAGCCGGTGATTCTGGTTGTGGATGTGCCAGGGCACGTCGATGAGGCAGCCGACGCCGAGAATCGCGTAACTGCGGGCCCAGTTGACCACGTCCACGCGGGCGTAGGCGTTCTGCTCATACGTGGACTGCGGCGCCGAGGGCTTGAGCGTGTTGTAGAGCTGATCCATGTCGCTCCAGTTGTTCAACTCCTCGTTGGACTCCTTCTCGTACCAGCTGTGGCTGCCGCCCCAGGCGATGTTCTGGCCGCTGATGGTGGTGGTCCAGGGGTTGATCGCCTTGTACAGGTTGCCGTCGGAGTCGCCGGGGAAATGGTTGTCGAGGAAGTCCTCGTTCTGGGCCTCCGCGTAGAGATGAACGCCGACGTAGCTGTTGCGGTAGTGGGTGTGGATGAACTCGGTCTGGGCCTCGGGCAGGCCCATGTACTCGATGAAGCGGTTGAACAGCTTGTTCTTGAGCATGGTCTTGTCGGCCTTCTCGAAGTTCAGGTTGAACCGGTCGGCGTTGCGGAACTGGTAACCCGGCGGCAGGTACACCTTGTAGGAGTACTTCGGCCCGGAACGGGCGCCGCTGCGGAAGCGGATGCCGCAGTTGTAGTACGCCTTGTCGCTAAAGATGAAGGTGCAGTCGCGGCGGGCGTCGTTGTAGGGGTCGGCGGTCAGCGAGTTCCACTGCTCATCGGTCTGGACGAAGCGCATGACCGTCAGGTTGGAGCTGGGAACTGAGTTCTGGACGATGTACAGGCAGGTCTTGCCTGGCGCGTCCAGGGGGAACGTCGCGTTCCCGCCGGTCGCGCTGGCCTGAATGTAGAACTCCATGGTGGTGCCGTTGGACTGGGCGGGGATGGTGCCGCCGAAAACCCCGTCACCGGCGAGTCCGTCGCCGTGCAGACCGTCGTCGAACATGCCGGTGCTGGAGAATGAGCCGTCCTGGTCGCGCTTGTAGCGCAGCGTGACCGAGGAGAGGCTGCCGGCGCCGACCAGCGCGGTGACCGTGACCTGCTGGCTCGATGTCGGCACCAGCGGCGCGTGGATCACACGGTCCACCGACGCGGCCGGGTTGGCCACCGACTGGCCGTTGACCGCGCCGGGTGTTCCTGTGCCGCTGCTGGTCCGCCAGGCGCCGGGCAGCCGCCCGTCCATCGCCAGCGTGGCCCGTTCCAGAGACGGCCCGTTCCCGTCCGGCGTGACCGGCCAGAGACCTTCCTGACGGTATTCCACGAAGTCCTCGCGATTCTCCAGATGGTTGAGCAGCTCGATTTCGTCGCTGAAGTTGGACAGCTTGCCCGCGTAAGGCCCGATGGCGTTGACCCCGTACGTGCTGAACACTGCCGCCGGGTCAGCCGCGATGACCAGGTAGCCGTTGGCCGGGATGATGGTTCCGCCGGGGATCGTGTAGGTGATGCCGTTGTCCAGCTCCCAGCCGCTCAGGTCCACAGGCAAGCCTGTGGTATTGCGCAGCTCGACGTACTCGGCCCCGGGATCGGCCGCGCCGGCCGGGTGGTACATGATCTCATTGATGATGACGCCCAGCGGTGCGGGCTTCTGGTTGGCGGCGGCCTGCGTGGGATTGATGAACTTGTACCAGCGCTCGCCCGCATCGGGGAATCGGCCCTCGGTGGCTCCCTCGATGGGCTGGTTGCCGAAGTCGTAGCCGTCCACCCAGGTAACACCGTTCGCGGCGATGAGATACAACTGTTCGCCGCCCGAGCTGAGCCCGAAGCCCCAGTCGCTCTGGGTGGAGATCCAGTAGCTCTTGGGCTGAATGATTGTCGTTCCCGCGGACCAGGAGGAGGTGATTCTCGCCTTGGTAGGGCTGCGGGGGTTGTCGGTGAGGTAGAAGTTGTTCAGATCGACGGGGCTGTTTCCATAGTTGTACAGCTCGACCCAGTCGTCGCCGCCCGCCGGGTTGGCCATGAACTCGTTGATCACCACGGTAACCGGCGGATTGGCCGGGCTGTTGGCGGTGCCCGGCGAGCCGTAGATCCTGGAGGAGGGGAGCCACAGGTGCCCGGCGTTGTGATTGCCGGCCAGGTTGGTCAGCTCGATCGACCGCCCGTCGCCGTCGCCGCCGGTCGGCCAGGGGGCTGTGTCGTTGTAAGATACCTCGCCGACCAGCCCGCCGGCGCTGTCGCGGATCTCGATCCGCTCACCGCCGTTGTCCAGCCTGCCCTCCCAGGGTCCGAGAACCCCGCTGATGGAGTATTCAGACTGAACCGCCGCGACGTTGCCGGCGACAACCCGCCGCGCCCCGGCCGGAATCACGATACCGGTCGGGAAACTGTAGCGAATGCCGTCGCCCAGGGTCCAGCCGGTCAGGTCCACCGGGGCGCCGCCGCGGTTGGTCAGCTCGATGTACTCGATTGAGGCGTTGTCCTTGTCACCCGGAGGGTGGTACATGATCTCGCTGATGACCACGTCCAGCGAGGTGGCCGCGGAAACTGCGGCCGGCGGGAGACTCAGCGCCATGCACGAACAGACCCACACCGTGAAATGATGGCGCTTCCGCATGCCTGGATCCATCAGGACAACTCCTGGGCAAGTCTTCGATAGGGATTCCCTGTTCCGCGTCTCAATCCCATTTTAGCAGGTCAGGAAGGTCATGTCGCCCCCGGATCGGGGAATCAGGGGCGGCGGCACCGGGCGGGGGTCGAAAGCGGAGTTGGAGTGAAAAACCTGGGGTCCGGGCGTGGACGCCGCCGATGCGACGCCTCGCCAAAGCGGAACCGGACCTCGCAGGTGCCTGGAGGCCCGGGTATAAGCAGATGCGCGGATGAACCCGCGCCAAGCCTTGAAGTTGTTACAGGACCCGCATCAGGCGCGGCGACGGCGATGCAGGAGCCCCAGCATCCCGCAGCTGAGCAGCAGCACTGAAGAGGGCTCAGGAATCAGGCCCGTACCATCCGTTGTGCCGAACTGGAAGATGACGTTGCTGATCGAGGAGTCAGCAGTGACCCCTGGAATCGAGAGAACGAACGTGGCCACGCCGGTGTTGAACGGGTTGTGCGGGCCGTTGCCGGCGATGGAGCCTCCGGCGTTACTGTAGACGTTGCCCGGCCCGGAAGGTCCGATCAGCGTGCGCGAGGGACCCAGTGCCGGTGGGCCGCCCAGGACGCGAAGGCGAACGCCCGGCAGTACTGCCCCGGTGCTGTCATAGGCCCAGCCGGTGGTCTGCGGTCCCAATGAAACGAAAGGATTCACCTTGTCGTTGATCAGAATCTGCTCCGCGGAACTGGAGGTCAGCGATCCTGCCGTCTGGCCGCTCGAGATGGCGAACGCAAGGCTGCTGAGGCTCTGCGAAACGGCTGTGGGATTGGCCAGCAGATTCTCGACCGAGATGTGGATTTCGCCGGCCAGCGTGGTGAAGGTGGCCGTTGCCGATACCGGTTTGCCGTCGCCCGGATTGGTGGCCCCCAGCGGCGTGTCGAACGTGATCATGACGGCGTGAACGCGCGCGGAACCCGCGCAAACAGCCATCACCGCAAGCGCGCGAACAACCGCGCAAAGACTAATCCGGCCCATGATTCTCCTCCTCCTCAAGATGAGAACGGGTTGGCTTCTTCGGCGTCCGACTCGTCTCAGAAGCGCTTCAAATTGTGATAGGGAACCGGTCAACAACAGATCAATAAGCGGATCCCACATCCCCTGCGCAAGGCCATCCGGACACGACGAATGGATGCCCCGTTAGCAGTCTGAAGGTAAGAGTAACACAAAACAGGTCGCGAATCAACCGAAAATGAGGTTTTTTCGGGTTCTGGTGCCGCCAACCCTTGCGTTCGGTTCCAGGTCAGCGCAGCGAAATCGCGACACCGGGCGATGCATTGAGCTCCAATGCCGCGTTGCCGTTGCGCACCGCGACCTCCAGCATCTGGCTGCTTCCAACAAGTGCTAACGGTTCCCCCGGGGCCACGTCCGCGTAGGTGGTCCGGAGCGGGCCGACATCCCGATCCGCAAGATAGGCGTGGAGGTTTCGGCGCTGGCTGTGGGCGGAGGAGAGGTCCAGTTGGGAGATGTTGGTGATCAGGTTGCCGAATCGATCCACCACGATTACTTCGCCGGTGATGGTGCCGTCCGGGCTCAGCGTCGGGCGGGGCAATTCCAGGATCTCGATGCGGTCGGCCGGCGGTCCGAGCTGATCCAGGCTCACCCCCCTGGACAGGTGGGCCGCGACCGGGGCGAAGATGTCGCGCCCGTGGAAAGTGCTGGACAGTTGGCTCGCGAAGTAGCGGCGGTTCTCGACCACGCGCATGTCCTGCAGCTCGGCATCGCGGTGCAGCAGGGTCAGCAGTCCGTTGTCGGGGGCCAGCACGATGCGATCGCTGTACCGCCCGGCCAGGATGCGCCGCCCGCTGCCCACACCGGGATCGACCACGGCCGCGAAGATGGTGCCGGGCGCGAAACAGGGCAGCGTCTGGCGCAGCAGGAACGCGGCCTCGAAGAGGTTCTGGGCGGCGACCTCATGGGAGACGTCGACGATCACCGCCTTGGGGTTGAGCTGGAGGATGACCCCCTTCATGGCGGCAACGTAATAATCACGTGTGCCGAAGTCGGAGAGCAGACCGATCACGGGCATGGGAGTCTCCTGGAAGCACGGGATGAGAGCATCCGGTTTCGCCCGGGCTTTGCCGACATGGTGATCACGCCGGTCGGGTGTCAGCGTGAAACTCCGCGAGCAGTTCATCCAACAGCCGCGGCGGTGCCGCCAGGAAGGGCATCTTCCCGTCCCGGTAGCCGGACAGATCCATCGGGAAGTACGGCCGGCCGTCGAGGCTGACCGCTCTGCCGCCGGCTTCCTGGACCAGCAGCATGCCCGCGGCCACGTCCCACAGCCGGCACTTGCGGGCGAACACGGCGTCGAGCCCGCCGGATGCCAGCAGGGCCAGGTGCATCGCCGTCGAGCCGATCCCGCGAACCACCATGCGGTCCAGCCAGCGATGGACCACCGGCGGCAGGTTTTCGTCGCGCCCGGAGCCGGTGGCGATCAGGCGATCGGGCGAGTTCGGCCGGTCCTCCATGCGCATGGGCACGCCGTCGAGCAAGGCGCCGCCGCCGGCCACCGCGGAATAGACCCTGCCGGTCATGGGCTCGTGGATCACGCCGAGCACCGGGCTTCCGTGTTCCATCAGGGCCACCACGACGCAGAACAGCGGCACGCCGCGGGCAAAGTTCCGGGTTCCGTCGATGGGGTCGATGATCCACACCCGCCGCGCCGAGACGACCAGCGCGTGTCGATCCGGAGCCGCCTGGGTCTCCTCGGTGATGACCGCGTCGCCGGGACAGCATTCCGCGATGGCATGCAGCAACGACGCCTGCACCGCGTGGTCGGCATCGGTGACCGGCGAGTTGTCGCTTTTGCGCTCGACCAGCGCCTTGCCCAGCCGCTCGCGGGCGATGACGCCGGCGGCGCGGGTCCAGTCGATCACCTGTGCACACAGACCGGTCAGCTCGGAGGTCATGTCAGTAGTTGATCTCCAGCCGGTCGGGCATCCAGTCCTTGCGAAACATGAGGTGGGCCCACGAGTCGGACCAGGGGCGCTGGGCCTGGTCGGGCTTGTCCTCCACCTGTGGCAGGGCCCAGTAGACGCTGAACAGCGAGATGGCCAGCATCAGGTAGCAGATTCCTCTGCCCAGCCTGATCCGTCCGAGCAGCTCCGCACCCGCCGGCAGCATCAGCAGCCACAGCGGGATGAGCCAGAAGATCTCGCGCGGACCCTGGCATCCGCCGCCGTAGTTGTGCGTCTTCATGATGTAGCCGACGAACGCCGCCGCCGACACCAGCAGCACAAACAACGCCAGCAGCGGTCGCGAGCGCGGGGCCCGCGGGCGAAGCAGGTGGGCGAGCATGCCCAGCAGCGAGATCGCGAAGATGGGCGTCAGCAAAAAGAAGCCGTGATGCCCGATAAGGTTGTGGAAGACGTAGGTGCCCTTGTCTTCGTGCAGGGCGTCCATGCCGCTCTTCGGCCCGGGATACGACTCGTTCTCGTGCCAGTAGCTGCCGTTGTAGAAGTACGGCCCGGCGGGATCGTCAAAGCTGGCGTGAGCGGGGACGACCGAGCCGATAGTGATGTAGTTGGTGTACATGGCCCCGGCCGCCGGAATCAGCGCCCAGGGCAACCCGACCGCCAGCGTGAGGGTGATGTCCTTCTTCAGCAGCACCAGGAACAGCAGGACCGCGAACGCGCCCGCCCAGGTCTCGAACGCGGCCGCCGTGGCCGCGAAGAACCCGGCCAGCGCGAACCAGTGCCAGCCGGTCTTGCCGTCGTACAGGATGCGGATGGCGGCATACGACGCGTACATGACCATGCAGGCGGCGATGACGTGGTTGTTGAGGGTCAGCAGGTAGGGGGTCAGGTAGGTGCCCAGGATCGCGGCCGCGATGCAGAAGTTGCGCACGAAGGGGCGGTCGTAGTGGCGGCGCACCTCCCGGGCGAACAGCCACACCGCCAGCAGGAAGGGCAGCACCTGCACCAGGATCAGCGTGCTGCGCATCACGGTCCACGGATTGTTCGCGAAGCTCCAGCCGGGCTGGCCCCAGATCGAACCGATCCAGCCGGACGCCCGGCACACGCACCAGGCAACACCGGCGACCACGGTGGGCAGCAGCGGCGGTTTGCTGGAGTAGTACCGGTCGCCGACCTTGATCATGTCGATGGTCCCGAACGGACCGATGTTCCACAGATCCACCCATTCGGGTGTGCGCCTGGGCGGCTTCGGCGCGGACGCTTCGCCGGACGCCGGCGCATCCTGCGTGGCGGGGGACGTATTCGTTGCCGGGGCTGCCTGCGTGGCGGGCTTGCTCCCAGCCGGGTATCTCAGGCGAAAGTAGTAGTCCTTGTCGTTCTCACCCTTGACGACGATCGCCCCGTCGAGTTCCTCCGCGGTGAGCTGATCGCGAAGCTTGCCGCGGCCGCCGTTCCAGGCGAACTTGCGCTCGACCCAGTCGGGGATGTAGGCGTAGGTTCCGTATTCCAGCAGGTAGAAGACCGTGTTCCAGCGCGAGCCGTCGTTGGGGCTGTGGTCGAGCTTCTCACGCGAGATCATGGGGAACAGCACGATGCACAGCAGCAGCAGCACGAAGATCGGCCCGGCGTCGAGCGGCCCGCGTCGCCTGGGTCGCCTCTGCCCGGACACGCCCCCGGCGTCGTCGCCCGCTGCCTCGTCCTCATCGTCCCGGCGCGACGAAGGATACAGTGCCCGCTCCGGCGCGGTCGCATCGGTGGGGCGAAGCGGAATCGGATCCTGTCCGTGGTCGTCAGTCATTCAAACTCCGTAGCGGCCTTCACCGCTGCCCGGCTTCCCTGCAATGGCCGGCTCCCGTGCCGGCCGTCTGTGGAACGCTGCCCTGAGTATCATCCGTTCGGTTGCAGGGTGTCT
>CAYVVX010000073.1:12039-12791 GCA_964455315.1 uncultured Planctomycetales bacterium
TACAGATGATCCAGCGGGAGGTTTCGCACCTGCAGCTCGGCCACCAGCCCGATGGCAATCAACACCACCGCCGGCAGCGATGAGACCAGCAGGAACAGCAGTCCCAGGAAAGGCCATCCCAACCAGGGAATCCACCCGATCAGGGGCAGCACGATGAGCCCTGCCGCGATCAATATCCCCGCCACGCCGATCACATGCTGCGGCCGCCACCGGTAGCGGGTCAGGAACCACACCGTGATCATGTCCAGAAAGCCTTTGGCGAACCTGCTGAACCCGTACTTGCCGACCCCGGCCACCCTCGGGCGGTGCAGCGTGGGAATCTCGGTCACGCGGAATCCGTCCGCCGCCGCGAAGACCCCCAGGAAGCGGTGAAACTCGCCGTAGATCCGCATCCGCTTGACCACCTCGCGGCGATAGCACTTCAGCCCGCAGACGTGGTCGTGCAGCCGCACCTGGGTGAGCCCGCTGATCATGGCGTTGAACACCCGCGACGGGTACACCTTGTGCCAGGGGTCGTGCCGGACCTGCTTCCAGCCGCTGACCAGGTCGTAGCCTTCATCCAGCTTATTCAGCAGCCGCGGCAGCTCCTGCGGCGGGTCCTGCAGGTCCGCGTCCATGGTCACCACCACATCCCCTCGTGCGGCGGCAAAGCCGGCCATCAGGGCGGCGGCGTTGCCGGCATTGCGCCCGAAGCGAATCCCCCCGACAATACCCTGGGCGGCGGCCAGCACGGCGATGTCCACCCACCTCCG
>CAYVVX010000074.1:0-11247 GCA_964455315.1 uncultured Planctomycetales bacterium
GCTCGATCTGAACCTGGACCGCGAAACGATCATGCATTTTTTCGACCGCATCCGGCGGGAATACCCGTCGATGCGAAAGTTTCGCCGCCGCGACGACGGCAGCCTGGTCCTGGAGGAGGTCGATCCGGAAGCCCGCGACGGCGAGCCGCGCCGCTGGGTGCGGCTGGAGCCCGGGGCCCTGCGCTTCGGCTACTTCGCGCCGCCGGACAAGGCCGCCTGGACCGCGTTCGGGCAGTTCCTGCTTGAGCAGGCGCCGCACCACCTGACCATCAGCGAGCTGGACATCGATCACCTGGAGACGCTGTACGGCTTCGACATGGAGTACAGCGGAAACCACGACCAGCTGGTGGCCGAAACGCTGTTCCTGGATCATCCGCTGGCCGCGTTCCTGCTCGGCGACGACGCCGTGCACACCATCGACTGCCAGCCGTACGTCGGCATTTCGCTGAGCGAGAGCTGCGACCTGCAGGCGTACATCGAGGTCAAGAGCCGCACCAGCTCCTTCGAGGTTCGCACCGGCGAGTACGATGCCCAGCTCCTCTCCGTGTTCCTGACCGTGCGGCGATACTGGGGCTTCCAGGAGTCCGCCGGGCTGCCCCGAACCTTCGAGGAGCTCAGCAACCACGCCGAGGACCTGGCCGTCCGGCGGGTGGTGCCGCTGGTGGTCAACCCGCTGGCTTTGGCCATCGCCAGTCGGCCGTAAGCGGCAGGAAGCCGGGGCGAAGACACCAATCGGCGGCGTTCTCGGTGGACCCCTGCCGGGCCGGCAGGAATCACAGGCGGGAGAAATCTCCCGCGGAACCACTGCCCACGAAGCAGGGGCACACGTTGCGGAGCGGCGGGCGGAACCCGCCTTGGTCGAAACCAGATCACAGTTCTCTTTTCGGTGAACCGCCATGCGCGATATGCGACGCATTGAGGCCCTGAGTCGACGCGACCTGCTCAAGCAGGGACTGGCCGCCGGAGCCGCGCTGACCACCGGGCGGCAGCTCCTGGCCGCGACGGCGCCCGACCTGGACGCGCCGCGGGACCGTTCCTCGGCGACGGCCGATGCGATGATCCTGCTGTGGATGGGCGGCGGCCAGGCCCAGACGGAAACGTGGGACGTCAAGCGCTATTCGCCTTATGAGCCGGGGATGGAGTCGAAGGGCTGCCTGTCGACGTTCCACAAGATTCCCACCAGTGCCGACGGGATCGAGATCTCCGAGGGCATGCCCCTGATTGCTCGGACCATGCACCTGGCCATGCTGATCCGCTCGGTCCGCCCGGAGGACCTGGCCGTGCGGCTGCACACGCCGTCGCAGCACCACTTCCACACCGGTTACGCCCCGCCGGTCGGCGTGCAGGCTCCGTCGATGGGGGCGTGGATCGCCCGGCTGCTGGGCCGCAAGCATCCGGAGGTGCCGCCCTATTTCGACATCGGCCGGACGGTCGGCTCCAGCGTCGAGGCCTTCGAGGTTCGCGCCTACCACACCGGCGGCTTCCTGGGCACGGGCTACGGTCCGTTCATCGTCTCCGACCCGCTGCAGGCGGTGGCCACGCTGCGCCCGGCATCGGGCATGAGCCAGAAGCGGTTCGCCGAGCGCTGGAAGATGTACCAGGCCGTCTCCGCGACCCAGGCCAGGCGGACCGGTGACGAGCGGGTGATCGCCGACCAGGTGCAGGCCATGCGCGAGGCGGAGGCGCTGATGCATTCGCCGGCGGCCGAGGCCTTCGACCTCCAGAAGGAGGGCAAGGAGCGCTACGACGCCTACAACACCGGCAGGTTCGGGCTGTCCTGCCTGCTGGGCCGGCGGCTGATCGAGGCTGGGGCCCGCTTTGTCGAGGTCGAGTACGAGTTCATCCCCTTCAAGGGCTGGGACACGCACGAGGACGGGCATACCCGCACGGCGAACATGATGGCGGAGATCGACCGGCCGATCTCGCAGCTGATCGCGGACCTGCGCGAGCGCGGCCTGCTGGAGCGGACGCTGATCGTGCTGGCCAGCGAGTTCGGCCGCGACGCGGTGATCGACGGGGACTCAGACGGCGAGACCCAGCGGGCGACCACGCCGACGCCGGACAAGTTCACCGAGGAGAAACACTACGGAATGCACCAGCATTTCAGCGCGGCGATGAGCGCGGTGATGTGGGGCGGCGGGGCCAGGGGCGGCTACCTGCACGGGGCCACCGCTGACGAGCGGCCCTGCATGATCAGCGAGAAGCCGGTGCCGATCACCGACCTGCACGCGACCATGTACAAGACGCTGGGCATCGCCGCGGACGAAGGCGCGGTGGTCGAACAGCGACCCTTCTTCGTGACCAAGGACGCCCGCGGGCAGGTGGTTTCCGACGTGCTCGCGTAAGAGTGAACCGCAAAGACGCCGAGGACGCAAGGAAGAGGAAAAAACCGCGGAGGCACAGGGGGCACAGAGAATAGCGCTGGCTCTCAAACGGGGAATCAGGAAAGGCATGCTCGACGGAGCGTGCGAGGTATCGCCGATTCAATCACAACCGCCGCTGGAGCCAATCAGACACGGGTTCCAAAAGTGCTCCTGCTCAACCCCGTCTTCTTCTTTGTGCCCTTGTGTCTCCGTGGTTCAAATCTCTTCTTTGCGTCCTTCGCGTCTTCGCGGTTCAACCCGTCTTCATTCGATGGTGAACTTCGGACTGGTCGAGTAGGTCTCCTCGCTCTCGCGCTTGACCTCCTGGACCGGCAGACGCACGCGGAAGGTGGTGCCTTCGCCGGGGCGGCTGTCGACCACGATACGGCCGTGATGCTCGCGGACCAGCTTGCGGGCGACGGCCAGCCCCAGCCCGGTGCCGCCCTGCCCCTTGCCGGACTTGAACGGCTCGAAGATGGCCTCGATCTGTTCGGGATCGATGCCTGGCCCGTTGTCGCCGAAGACGATGTCGGCGATGCCCTCGTCGGGATGGAAACGCGTGAAGATGCTGACCTGCCCGCCGTTCGCGGGAGCCGCGTCGATGGCGTTGCCGGTGATGTTCATCACCACCTGGTGAATCCCGTCCGGGTCGATGGGGATCGGCGGGAAGGGCTCCTCGAAGTCGGTGGTCAGCTTCACGCCGCGCTCGTCGGCCTTCTTCTGCACCAGCGAGACCGCATCGGCCACGACCTTGTTGAGGTTGGTCTGCACCACCTTGGGCTCGCGGGTCTTGCTGAAGGCGAGCATGTTCATGGTCAATTGCAGGATGCGGTCCAGGTTGCGCTGCACAATGCCCCACCCCTGGGTCAGCGTCTCGGTGTTACTCCGGTCGATGCCCATGTCCACCAGGTCCGCGCCGCTCTGCATGCCCTGCAAAATGTTCTTGATGTAGTGCGACAGGTAGGCGACGGTCTCGCCGGTCGCGGCCAGGCGGGCGGTCTGCATCTGCTGCTGCACCAGGCGGGCATTGTGGATGGCCAGCCCGGTCATCTGCCCGATGGCGCTCATCAGGCGAAGCTGTTCCTGGGTGTAGCTGTGCGAGATGGCCGAGCAGTCGATGTGGATCACACCCAGCAGCAGGTCGCGGACCAGGATGGGCGCGCAGATCACCGAGTGCAGCCCGTAGTCGACAATGCTGCCCTGGGAGGCTTCGCCGGTGAACCGCTGATCGGTGGCCGCGTTGGTGCACAACACCGCCGCCCGCTTCTCCAGCACGTGTTTGATGATCCGCTGGCTGGTGGTGATCTTCTGCTTCTTGGCCCGCACGCCGCGGCGGTAGCGGACCACGTGCGGCTGCAGCTCCTCGCCCCTGGCGTCGTACAGGAGGATGAACCCGCGATCGACCGGCAACTCCTCCAGGACCAGGTCCATGACCCGTTCGAGAAGCTGCTCGGGGTCGATGATCACGCCCAGCGCCGCGGTCAGCTCGGACATCACCTTCCAGGCCCGCGCCGCCTCGGTCACTTCCGGGCCGGCGATGATGATCGAATCCTCGCTGGTCACGCTGGCCAGGATGGCCGAGTCCATGTTCCCGCCGGCCATGTCGAACTCGATCATGTCGCGGGGGATGTGCGTCCCGGAGAGCTTCTCCATGGACTGGTCGCCGGAGTAGACCACCAGCGTGCCGCCGATCTTGATCTGGTCGCCGTGCTTGAGCCGCATCGGCTCGCGGACGCGGACGTTGTTGAGGTAGGTGCCGTTGGCGCTCTTGAGATCCTCGAGGATCCAGCTCCCGTTCTCCGGGCGGATCTGGGCGTGATGGCGCGAAACGGTCCGGTCGGTCAGCGGGATCTGTTCGCTTTCGCGACCCAGCACCGCCGGCTCGTTGAGCGTACGGAAGGTACGCCCTTTGTCCGGACCCTGAAGTACGTAGAGCATGGCCACGGCAGAAGATCCTCTGCGCTTTCCCGGTGTTCTCGTCCGGATGTCGGATCCGCCGGTCAGGAATGTCTGTCGCCTGCTGCCGACACGGATGAGACAGGTGGTGGAGCAGCGGATCCGTCAGGCCATCCAGCCCCGCAAGACAATTA
Source organism: uncultured Planctomycetales bacterium (assembly GCA_964455315.1). Lineage (GTDB taxonomy): Bacteria > Planctomycetota > Phycisphaerae > UBA1845 > PWPN01 > CAYVVX01. The sequence goes on from CAYVVX010000074.1 coordinate 4,454, forward strand.
TTCTAGCTCCTGCGCCGATCGAGTCAATCAGGCCGTTCAGGGCCCGGCCGCCGGGTTATGAACCGCGCGTACGCCATGCCGTCCTGAGCAGGAGCGGGCGCCAGGTGCGATCCAGCTCGTCGAGTCGCCGGACAAAGGCCGGATCGCGATCCGGCGCGAAGGGCAGCTTCGAGGTGGCCAGGGCGACAAACCACTTCACCAGCCCGGCGAAGTCGTCCAGGTCGATGTACTCCGCGGCGATCTTCCCGCGCTTGCGGTCCATGTTGTGGTAGTTGCCCAAAGCCACGCACAGGCCGGTGGCCTCGAAGCCGGCGGCGCAGAACGCGGCCGACTCGCAGGTGCCGCCGTCCATCAGCTTGCGCTGGTAGCGGAAGGCGCGGTCGCGCTTGGACAGATCGTCGGCCACCCGGCGGCAGAAGGCGGTCAGGCCCGGCGAAAAGATCGCGCTGTAGTCGCCCACGCGAAGGATGGGCCCGCCGCCCAGGGGCACACCGGGCAGCTCGGAGCTGCACTCGACCGCGATCACGCGAGTCTTTTTCGGGACGAAGCCGTTGCGGCAGGCGGCAATGGCCCCGGCGAAGCCGACCTCCTCGGCCCGGGTGAAGGTGGCATAGACATCGACCGGGCGCCTGGCGGCGATCAGCTCGTCGAACGCGGCCAGGATGGCCGCCAGGCCGGCGATGTCGTCGCAGCCGCGGGCGAAGATGCGCGAACCCCGGATCACCGGATCGGACAGATTCCACATACCGATCGCGCCGGGGGAGACGGGGCGCGGGACCCGGACGGTCGCGGACTCCACCCGCCGGCGGCCGGCGCGACGGGTGACGCGAACCGCCTCGATCGTGCCGCGGACCACGCGGTCACCGTCGTAGAACCGCACCCTGCTGCCGACGAAGTACTCCGGCAGCACGCCGCCGCGCCAGATGGCCTCCAGCCGCCCGTCGCGAAGCGTCCGCCCGGCCTCGAAGCCGGGATGGTCCATATGGGCGGAGAAGAGCACCGGCCGGCCTGTTCCGGGCTTGCCGATCCGCAGCCGCAGCCGGAGGTTGCCGACATCATCGGTGGCGAGGGTCAGCCCCTTGCGCCCGGCGGCGAAATCGCGGATGTACGCGGCGATGTGCCCCTCGTTGAAGGGGGCGGTGGGCAGGGTCAGCAGATCGACGAGCATGCGGCGATGGGCGGTTTTCATGGCCGGGAGGATAGGAAGCGCCGCCCAAGCCCGCAAGCGGCGGCCCCGCTTTGCCCCCCTCCGGCGGTTCCCATTACAATGCGGTGCTCGGCTGGTATCGGCCGGGGCAGGTAGAAACGCGGATTCGTTCACTCGCGTGGCATCGGTTTTCAGCCGGTGCCGCACAGGTTGGAAACCCGTGCCGCAGGCATGATTTCACCCGCGTTCCTGCTCGGGTCATGGACGACATTCCAAAGGTGTAAACCGTACTCCCAGACAGGGTTGCTTCATGGGCGTCAAGTCCGCCAACGACATCCGCCGCGAGTTCCTCGAGTTCTTCCAGGGCAAGGCCCACACCATCGTGCCGTCCTCGCCGGTGGTGCCGCACGACGATCCCACGCTCATGTTCGCCAACGCGGGCATGAACCAGTTCAAGCCGATCTTTCTCGGCCAGCGAACGCCCGACGTGGACAAGTGGCCCGGCGTGACCCCGGCCAGCCCCACCCGGGCCGCCAACACCCAGAAGTGCATCCGCGCCGGCGGCAAGCACAACGATCTCGACGATGTCGGGCACGACACCTACCACCACACGCTTTTCGAGATGCTGGGCAACTGGTCCTTCGGCGACTACTTCAAGAAGGAGGCCATCGCCTGGGCCTGGGAGCTGCTCACCAAAGTCTGGGGCATCGACAAGCGGCGGCTGCACGCGACCTATTTCCAGGGCGACGAAGCCGACGGCTTGCCGCCCGACAGCGACGCGGCGGAGCTGTGGCGGACGGTCTCCGATATCGACCCGGCGAACATCCACCCGGGCAACAAGAAGGACAACTTCTGGGAGATGGGCGATACGGGTCCGTGCGGGCCGTGCAGCGAGATCCACATCGACCTGACCCCGGATATGAGCGGCGGCAGCCGGGTCAACGCCGGCGACGCCCGGGTGATGGAGATCTGGAACCTGGTGTTCATCCAGTTCAACCGCGACGCCGCGGGCAAGCTCTCGCCGCTGCCCGCGAAGCACATCGACACGGGCATGGGCTTCGAGCGGATCACCGCGGTATTGCAGGGGAAGAAGAGCAACTACGACACCGACGTGTTCGCCCCCATCTTCGCCGGCATCCAGCGTGTAACCAACGCGCCGGAGTACACGGGGTTGCTGGAGGAACAGAGCGGTGCGCCGTCCGAGATGGTGGGCACGGCCCACCCTACTGACTCATCACTCATCACTCATCACTCATCACTGTATAAAGACATCGCCTACCGCGTCATCGCCGACCACATCCGCACGCTGACCTTCGCCCTGACCGACGGGGCCGTACCCAGCAACGAGGGCCGCGGCTACGTCCTGCGCCGCATCCTCCGCCGCGCGGTCCGCTACGGGCGGCAGTACCTCAACGTGCACGAGCCCTTTCTGTGCAAGCTGGTGCCGGTGGTGGTCGACGCGATGGGGCATGCCTTCCCCGAGTTGACGAACAAGCCGCAGCGCGTGGTCGAGATCATCAAGGACGAGGAAGAGTCATTTGACAAGACGCTCGACCGTGGAATTGACCTGTTTCTTTCTTATGTGGGGTTGGCATTTTTCTTAGCATTCGGCGACTCTGTTCTCGCGGGGTTTATAGACAGCGACTTGCGGTGCAACTTCCGCAGTACGAACAAAGCCGAGATTGAGGAGGCAGCTCTCTGTGAACCCAATGCTCCCAATTATTTCCGCCCCAACGGTCGATTACTCATCACTCGGGCACCGTCTGATATTATTGAAGAAGTCATGCTGCGGGATCTAAGCTCAGCAACCGTGCTTAAGTACTGCAAGAGTCCTCCAGTGATAAGTGGTGAGGCAGCCTTTAAGCTTCACGATACCTACGGCTTCCCGATCGACCTGACCGAAGTCATGGCCCGCGAGCGGGGGATGACTGTGGATACGGAGACGTATGAGCGGCTCATGGAGGAGGCGCGGGAAAGGGCAAGAGGAGTAACCAGCGAGGAGGACGCCAGACGGAGTCAAGAGGAAGCTGAACGGATTAGCCAACTCCCACTCGGCGTTTGCGACGACTACGCGAAGTACGCGGAGTGGATGAAGTGTGCGGGGCGAATAGTGGGGTATGCACGGAATACTGCTCCCGGCGATAAGGACCCGGCGAAGGCGGGCGAGCATATCGTGTTCAGCCTGAACCGGACGTGCTTCTACGCAGAACAGGGCGGACAAGTATCAGACCAGGGATGGCTCCGGACGGACACGGGGAAAATGACGGTTCAGAAAGTGTCTCGGATTCCATCTCGAATGGGCAATGTGGTCATCGATCGTCTTCCACATCATGGAGTAGTGACCGAGGGCGAGATCTGGTTAGCCCAGGATTGTGAGATGGGAGTCGATCCCGCCCGTCGCCTCCCCACCATGTCCAACCACACCGCCACGCACGTGCTCAACTGGGCGCTGCGCGAGGTGCTCGAGCTGCACGGCGGCGGGAAGGTGGATCAGAAGGGGTCGCTGGTCGATCCTGAGAAGACCCGCTTCGACTTCTCGCACAACAAGCCGCTGACCCACGAGGAGATCGGGCGTATTGAGACCCTCTGCCGCGAGCAGATCGGCGCAAATCACACCGTCTACACCAAAGAGGTCGATCAGAAGGCCGCCCTCAGGATCAACACCCTCCGGGCCGTGTTCGGCGAGAAGTATCCCGACGTTGTTCGCGTCGTCTCCATCGGCGCCGACATCGATGAACTGCTCAGGACGCCCGACGACCCCGCGTGGATGAAGTACTCCGTCGAGTTCTGCGGCGGAACGCACGTGGCCGCGACCGCCGACATCGGCGCGTTCGCCCTGGTCGCCGAGGAGTCGGTCGCCAAGGGTGTTCGCCGCGTGGTGGGCGTCAGCGGAGAGAAGGCCAGGACAGCCATCGCCCGCGGTGCGGAACTGCGGAAGAAAGCCGCCTCGATCAAGGCCGGCAAGCCCGACGACGTGGCGGCCGGCGTCGCCGAACTGCAGAAGGAGCTGGCCGAGGCCGAGATTCCCGTCCTCGACCGCCACGCCATCCGCGAAGCGATCGCCGAGCTGCAGCAGATCGTCAAGCAGCAGGGCAAGCAGCAGTCGGCCGAGTCCGCCGGCGCGGTGCGCGAGGCGCGCAAGACGCTGCTGACGTCGGCCGAGCGGGCCGGCTCCGTCGTGGTGGCCGTGGGCGAACTGCCCGAGGCCCCGGTCGAGCACATCCGCGAGGCGGCCGACTGGCTGCGCACCGAAGCGGGCTCGGCGGCCGTGCTGCTGGGCAGCGCTAACGACGGCAAGCCGCTGCTGATCGCGGCCATGACCGACGATCTGATCAAGAAGGGCCTCAAGGCCGGCGACCTGATCAAGCACGTGGTCCCGCACATCGAAGGCCGCGGCGGCGGCAAGCCCGACCTGGCCCAGGCCGGCGGGACGAAGGTCGAGGGGATCCCCGCAGCGCTCGAAGCGGGCCGGGCGTGGATCCGCGAGAAGCTCGGGGCGGGGTAGGAACAGTGTCGGTGCCGGCTGCCGAGTAAGGCGGTGATGAGTTCCGAGTGATGCGTGTTGCGCAAAGAGCCGCGGGCTTTCAGCCCGCGCGGGGCGCTCGATGAGGACCGGCGCGCCATCGCGGGACAACGCTTGAGGCTTCAGCCCTCCAGGGGTTTCCTCGAGCTGGCCGTCCCGCGTAAAGCACCCGCCCACACCCACCGACGGCTCACCCCTTCCCCATCACCGTCTCCAGTTCCCGGATCAATCCCAGCACGTCGCCGCCGCAATGCTTCCTGGCGAAGTGCTGCAGGGGCACCGGAGGCGGGTCGTCCTGGCAGTCGGCGCACATGCCGTGGCCGAGCAGGATGTCGAAGACCTCCGGATGGGTGGTCAGCAGTTCGCGGACGGTGGTGTCTTCGGTCAGGGTCATGGGGGTGGTTGCTCCTCGAGCGATCGGATTATCCATTCATCACGCCGAAAAAGCCATCAACCACAGAGGTACAGAGGCCACGGAGAAGATTGCATAACAGGCAGGAAGTCAGGAACAGGCCGCGAGAAAGCAAGCCCTTCTTCGCCGGCATGGCGACAAGAACTTCCCTTCCTGCTTTCCTGTGCTCCTGATTCAAAACGCATTCTTTGTGCCTTCGTGTATCTGTGGTTCATTCTTCTTTTGCAACTGGGCTATCCATGGATACGCGTCATTTGCATGTACGACGATCCATTGTGCGATCCTCGGCGCGCGCCGGCTACGGCTCGACGCTGTCGGCGATGGCCTGCAGGAACTTCGCCGACCATTCGCCGAAACGTTCGCCGGCCTTGCGGCGCACCTGGGCGACGACGATATCCCGCTCCAGGTCCACGCGCAGGATGCACGAGCTCAGCGAGCCGTGGCCGATGGTGCGCGGGCTGAAGATGAGATCTTCCGGCGCCGCCGAACCCGGCGGCGCGCCCGGCCTGCGATCCTTCATCCAGTGCATGCCGATGCCTTCATTCGCGTGAATGTCGGGAAACCGCTTATCGAGATCCTCGGGCAGCATGGTTTCAAATGTCGCGGGCGAGGCGAACTCGTTCTCGCCGTAGCTGCCGCGGTTGAGCAGCCACTGCCCGAGCACACCCAGCTCCCGCGCGGTCAGCCGGGCGTCGGAGCTGGCGTTGGCGAAGGGGATGTCGCCCAGGCCCAGCGGCCGGAACAGGTGGTCGCGAAAGAGCTGCGGCGCGGCCTTGCCGGTGACGAGTTCCATCGCTTCGGCGACGAGATCGAAGCCCATGCCGCTGTAGGCGTAGGTCTTGCCCGGCTCGTTCACGTCGATGCCGTTGAGCACGATGTTGTCGAGGTGGGGATTGCGCACGCCGCCGTAATCACCATGCCCGGCGAGACCGCTGGTGTGGGTCAGGCACTGGCGGAAGGTCGGCACGCGCGGGCTGTCCTGCGGGTAATCCGGGAACACCGACGCCAGCGAGTCATCCAGGCGGATGAGCCGCTGCTCGAGAAACTGGCTGAACAGGATCGCGGTGACGGTCTTGCTGATGGAGAAGACCTCGCAGCGGTAATCGGTCGAGACGGGCTTGTCGTCCGGATCGAGCCCGAAGCCGTCGTGAAGAATGATGACGCCGCGCCGGGCCACCAGGGTCGCGAAGGGCTCCTTCGAATCCTCCGCCCAGGCGCGGCACAGCGCGGTGAGCTTCTCGCGCGCGTCGCTGCGGACGCCGGCGTCCTCGATCACGCCTTCATGCAGCACCATGGCCGGGCGGGCGTCGCGACGCCGCGGAGGCTGGAGCGGGCGAACCTTGTCCTCCAGGCCGAGCACCCTGAGCTTCAGCGCCAGGTGATACGCGTCGTTCAGCGCCGCGGACGACTCATACGAGCGGGCCGGGCGCCCCCGCGGCTCGGCCTCCGCCAGCCCGGCGGCGAGGATGGCCGCCTGCTCGCCGTCGTTGATGCCGCGGAAGAGCAGTTCCTTGTTGAAACGGGCGAATTCCTCCTCGTGCTCGCGCCAGACCTCGGCGGAGATGGGTCCGATCATCGGCTCCCACGAGAATGTCTTCTCGGGAGGGAAAAAGAAGAACAGGAACCCCGGCGGGCGGCAGTAGAAGGTCAGCGCCCGCCGCACCGGCGTGCCGTTGGGGGCGGTGCCCTCAAGATACGCGCCCCACCGGCCG
>CAYVVX010000074.1:11257-12778 GCA_964455315.1 uncultured Planctomycetales bacterium
GTCAGGAATGGCGGCTTCCTGGAGGTTCGCGTCGAACCAGCGCACGCGAAGGCGGTCGCCGCCCAGCCGGCGCACCTCGTCCACGTCGCGCCACACGATGCGCGGCGGATCGCCGGCGTTGAAGATCCACGTGAAGGGCCTGGCCGTGATCAGCTCCTGCGACTGAAACGCCTTGCGATCCTGCTTCAGGCGCTCCACCTCGTTGGCGGGTGACGTGGTCGCGGGTTCAGCCCAGGCGCAGACCGCCACAGCCGCAACGACGACGAGGTAAATCATGGTGCCTGCGTAAGCGTGCTGATGGTTCTTCATGATGCGGGATTGTACCACCGTCGCTGATCTCATCGCACCGGTACCGCGGGCAGGCGCTCACGAAGCAGCTTCAATTCCCGCATCTGCGTCTCACTGACGAAGCCGTCACACTTATAGTCCTCCCACAGCACGCCGGGGCAGTGCCCCTCCTCGTACATGATCCGCCAGACGGGAAACGCGGCCTGGAGAACGTGCATCATGGCCGCCTTGCGCGGCTCGGGCAGATCGTAGTTGGCCTGGAAGTCGCGCCCGTAATGGTCGTTGACCAGCATGTCGCGGGCGGTGCAGAACTGGGGCAGGTAGTTGCCGCGCATGCCCTGCTCGCGCAGCCTCACCAGCAGCGTGCGCCATTCGGACTCGCTGTAGGGGATGGTGGTGTAGTCGCTGTGGTACTTGAAGACCTTGCGGCGGGCGAGGATCTCCGCGATGAACGCCTGCCGCCGCTGAACGTTGCGGACGTGCCGCATGTGGGCGGAGTTCTCGTCGGGCTTGACGGGCACCGGGATCATGGCCCCCTCGGTGCGCAGGTTGATCTGGGCGGTGGGAATCTCCTTGCGCACGTAGCGCAGGATCTCCTCGTAGATGTCGCAGCGCAGCTCGGTGCGGAACGCGTCCCAGTCGTCGATGGCCGGCGTCCAGTCGTGGAACGGGTGATCCACCTTGTTGTACACCGGGGCGATGCGGGTCAGGTCGGTGCCCAGGGCATTACCCTCGTTGCCCTGGTCCTTCTGCGGGTCGATGTGCGTGAAGCTCGGGAAGCTCGTGCCCCAGGTCGCGTTGAGCGTGGCGATATCGCCGTACTTCTCGCGCAGCCAGATGCGGAACCGCCGCAGGGCGTGCGTGCCCAGTTCGTAGCGCACGTTGATGTCGTCGCGCAGCCAGCCCCAGGAGTCCTCCACGTCGATGAGCACGTCGCCGTCCGCGGTGCGATACCAGAGGTCGCCCCACCGCTTGTGATTGAACAGGATCACACCGGCATACAGCTTCGGAAAGTCGGGATGGGCGACATCGAGATCCGGTCGGCTGGAGTAGGTGTAGCCGGCCTTCACGAACGGCACCTTGAACTCCTGGCACCAGTAGAGCGAGCCGACCCCGAGCACGTTGTTGCTCTTGTTCGGGAACAGCCCCCAGCCGAACACGGGGATGTTCGCCTGCGGAGCGATGGTGTCGTAGAAGTACTTCCAGGTCTCGGCGTGGATGTCGCCCACGTAA
>CAYVVX010000075.1:0-12740 GCA_964455315.1 uncultured Planctomycetales bacterium
TCATGCTTGCCGAGGCCGATTATACAACGCTGGCGCGCGCCGTTAAAAGGGTGGCGGCGCGGCGTTTGACGGCGGCGCGCGCGCCAGTTATAGTTTTCGTTCGCACTTCCGGGCCTGCCGGGCCGTGGCAGGTGTCTTACAGGAGGAGACCCGATGCGCTGTCTTTCCCGTCTGGCGCGGCTGGCGCTGTTTGTGCCGCTGGCGCTGCTGATCCAGGCGTGCGGCGCGCCGCCAGCCGCGCCCACGCCAACGCCCGAAACCGCCGCCGCGCCCGATTTCGCGCTGCCGGCGGCCAACATGGACGGCGATATCAGCCTGGCCAGCTACCGCGGCCAGCCGGTGCTGCTCTACTTTCACATGGCAGTTGGCTGACCGCCCTGCCTCCAGCAGATCGTTGATCTGCACGCTGATCCTGAATTTCAGGCGCTGAACGTCGCGCTGCTCAGCATCGCCTTCGACAGCGCCGCCGAGCAGGCCGCCGCCGCCCAGGAATACGGCATCACCGCCGTTCCGCTGCTGATTGACGCCGACGGCGCGGTGTCGCGGGCCTACGATGTCCTCAGGTGGGCGGTCGCCAGCGGCGAGCCGGGGCATACGTTTGTGCTGGTGAACGCCGACGGCGCGATCGTCTGGGTGCGCGACTATGGCGCGCCGGACTTAGCCGACCGCACGATGTACGTGCCGCCCGCTGATCTGGTCAGCCAAATACGCGCGGCGCTCAGCTAAAGCCGACAGCCGGGCCTGAAGCCCGGCTGTCATGCGATTTTTACGCCGCTATTTGCGCGTTTCCTGCGCCTCCAGCGCCGCCGCCAGCCGTTCGAGCGTGGCGTTCAGCTTTTCCTCAGTGGTCGGCCCTGCCGGCGCGGCCTCTTCCTGTTTCTTCTCGAAACGCTTCAGGGCGGTGTTGTAGGCTTTGACGATCATGAACACGGCCAGCGCGATAATCAGAAAGCTGATAAGCGCGTTGATAAACAGGCCGTAGTTGATGGTGGCCGCGCCCGCCGCCTGCGCTTCGGCCAGCGTCGCGAACCCTTTGCCGGACAGGTCGATGAACAGGTTAGAGAAGTCCACGCCGCCCAGCAGCATGCCGATCGGCGGCATGATGATGTCATTGACCAGCGAGTTGACGATTGTGCCGAACGCGCCGCCCAGAATAATGCCGATCGCGAGGTCAAGCACGTTGCCACGCATGATAAAATCACGAAATTCCTTGAGCATTTCGTTTCCCTTTCTATAAGCTGCCTGCTGTGCGCTGCCAACTAGTGTAGCCGCGCGCCCGCGCCGGCACAAGTCGCCCGGCGGGCTGGCCGCAAAATGACGTATTGTATTAAATGTCACAAACCTGTAACTGCAACAAATTGGAATTTGCCGGTAATTACAATTATTAATATAATAGTCGTTATACAAACGGGCGCTTTTTGGCGTTAAGAATGCTTTTTTCCATCATGCCGGTGGGGGACTCGCCGTTAGTTAAGGTGGGGTTCGGCTTTGAACGACAGCAGGCACATTTTTTTGAGCTATCGCAGCTCTGAATCCGTTTTTGCTTTACGCCTGGCCGCCAGCCTCAAAAACGCCGGCGTCAGGTTGTGGATGGACCGGATGGACATCAAACCTGCAGAGGACTGGGTTTCGGCGCTGCAGGAAGGGGTCAACCAGTCTGCCGCGATGATCGCGGTCCTCAGCCCGGAATACGTGCGCGCTGAGTACTGCAAAAATGAGCTGGCCCGCGCGGTCCGCCTGGGCTGCGTCGTGTTCCCGGTGCTGCTCCGCGAAATCGCCACGACGGAGTGGCCCATCGAGATCGAGCGCAAGCAGTTTATTGACTTCACCGCCGCTTACGACGACGCGGCTTATGAGCGCGCGCTGAAGAAGCTGCTCGCCAGCCTGCGCGAGCGCTGCCCGGCGCAGTTCGACGCCGCGCCGGACCCCGAAACCCGCGCGATCACCCGCCTGATCGCGCACCTGGAGACCACCCGCCGCCTGACCGAGTACATGGAACAGATCACCGAGGCGGATGTGCTGCTGAGCAGCGAGGCCACCCGGCCCCAGAACAGCGCGCTCAAACCGCAGATCGAACGGCTGTCATACGCGCTGGTCACGCGACCAGCGGCGCGCGCGCCCGCCAGCCGCTTTCACCCGCCCAGCCGGCGCTTCGTGCCGCTGGGGCATTTCAGCGAGGCGCTGGCGCAGCACCGCGCCATCGCGCTGGCCGGCGCTCCCGGCGCTGGCAAGACCGTCGCGCTGCACCACTTCCTGCTGGAGGCCGCCCACCAGTTCCAGGCGGCGCCGCAGACCGCGCCGCTGCCGCTGCTCGTCTACCTGGCTGACTGGCAGGACGACGAAAGCCTGGCCGATTTCATCCTGCGGCATTGGGAGCTGGGCGAGCAGGACTTCCACGCGCGGACCGCGCGCGGCGGCGTCCTGGTGTGCCTGGACGGCCTGAGCGAGCTTGCCGACCCCACCGGCGCGAAGCTGGCGGCGCTGCGCGCCTGGCTCACCGCCGCCGACGCCCCGCGCGCCGTTATCACCTGCCGCGCCGACGAGCACGGCCCCACGCCCGACCTGGGCCTGCCGCTGGTCATGATTATGGACCTGGGGCGCTCATTCTCGACGAACCCAGGTACACGGAGGCGGCCGCGAAAGCCGCGGGCTTCATTCTCGAACGCATGGCCCGTGACGGGCGGCTGCTGCGGGCCTACCGCGACGGCAAGGCTCACATCGGCGGCTACCTGGACGACTACGCCTTCTTCGTAGCCGGCCTGATCGACCTGTACGAGGCGACCTTCGACCGGCGCTGGCTCCGCGAGGCGGTGCGGCTCAATCGGCAGATGATCGACCACTTCGAGGATCGCGACAGCGGGGCGTTTTTCTTCACCGCCGATGACGCCGAGCAGCTCATCGTGCGAACCAAGGACTTCCGCGACGGCGCCATTCCGGCCGGAAACAGCGTCGCCCTGATGAATCTGCTTCGCCTCGGCGTCATCCTCGACAGCCAGGAGCTTCGCGACCACGCCGATCGCGCCATCCAGGCGGTCTCAGGGAGTCTGCAGACCCACGGTGCCGAGCGGTTCATGGCCGCGGTGGATTTCCGCGAGGGGCCCGTCCGGGAAGTGGTCTTCGCCGGGAAACGGGACGATCCGGCGCTGCGGGCGCTGGTGCGGACGGCGAGCCGGGTTTATGATCCCAATCGCGTGCTGCTCCTGGCCGAACCGGGACAGGAACCCGCCGGCGAGCCGACGCTCCCCCTGCTGGCCGGGAAGGTGCCGGTCGAGGGCCGGGCGACGGCCTACGTCTGTCGCGACAAGACCTGCCGCCGGCCGGTGGCGACCCCGGAAGCCCTTCGCGAGGAGCTCACCGCCAGGTAGGAGGACATGCCGACCCGGCCCAGGCTCCACCGCAACCCGCCGGCGCCGTTTTCCGGAAGGGTACTCACGCCGCCGGGCGACTTGGGCCGATGAGCATAGGACTATGGAATGATAATCGGAGCATCACGCCCGCGAATCGTTGCTCATGGAGATCGACGGGGATGAACGCCTGTGAATCCCGACATCTGATAACCGCCGGAGCGCACCCCGGCAGAACCGGGAACCGTGCCCAGGCCTGGCTCTTCGCCGGGCTGATCGGACTCGCATTCCTGCTGCCCTGCCAGGCCCAGACATCGCCGAAGGGTGACGATCCCGCGCCCGCGTATGCCGCCACCTACCGGCCCGATGAAGATCTGCTCCGCCGGCAGCGCCAGCCGGTCATCCTGCCTTCAGAACCGCTGGACAGCCCCGACGCCGAGCGGCCGCTCACCAGCGGTGCGATCGGCCGGGTCACGCCGGACCAGAAACGGCTGCCCGAGGGATTCATCATCGCCGGCCGGGTGGCGACGATCCGCATGGATGAGCGCTGGCCCGTGGCGGTGCTGGAGCCGCAGGAAGGCCTGCCGGACGCCCCCCCGCTGCGACTGCTGCCCAACTACGAGCGCGGCCTGCTCGAGGTGGTCATGGACAAGTCGCCCGGCCCGCACAACTTCACGCTTACCGGGCGGGTCACCGACTTTCAGGGTTCGAATTACCTTCTCCTGGAGCATGTGACTCAGGCTCGCCCGGAGGAACCCGCTCCGGAGACCACCGCGAACGACGCGCCGCCCCCGCTGGACGCTGAAACCATTGCCCAGCACCTGGCGGGGACGCTGCCCCGGCCGCCGGTCACCGCCGACCCCGACGCGCTCCCCAACGATCCCGCCGCACCGCCCGAGCCGGCGGAGCCGGCCGCCCCCGCCCAGGAGCCGACGGCGGAGGACGTCATGCAGCAGCTTCTCAAGAAGCGCCCACTCAAGCCGCTGGTGCTGCCGGATGAATCGCCGGATGAGCCGGCGCCGCCTCCGCCCGTTGCGAACGCGGAGCCCGGGGATCGGCCCGCCCCCGCGGGGACACCCGCCAGGCAGGTGAACATCGGCGCCGAGTCCGCCTGGCAATTGGAGTCCATGATCGTCAGCCGGGCCGGGCGCGTCCTGCCCGCCGACGACGGCTGGATCTTCGTCTTCGAGGATCAGGGTCGCGAGCCCAGCCGCCCGCCGATCCACCTGCTTCCGAACCAGCTTCTGGAGAACGCCCTGGCCATCTCCGGCGCCGGCACCCGCAGCATGGTGTTCATCGTCAGCGGCGACGTCACCGATTACCACCAGCGGCAGCACCTGCTGCTCCGCAAGCTGCTCATTCGGCGCGACATGGGCAACCTGCGCTGACCTCACCCATCCCTCACCTCGGAGCATGACCGCATGGCATTGATGATGAGCGTGTCGGGCGTTCGCGGGCTCATTGGCGAAACCATGACCCCCATGCTGGCGACCGAGCTGGGCTGCGCCTTTGGAACCCACCTCGGCGGCGGGCGCGTGGTCATCGGGCGCGACAGCCGGCCCAGCGGCACCATGATCCAGCAGGCCGTCGTCGCCGGGCTGCTGGCCACCGGCTGCGAGGTAATCACGCTGGACATCGCCAGCACACCGGCCACCGCGCTCATGGTCCGCCGCCACAGCGCCGCCGGCGGCATCGTCATCACCGCGAGCCACAACCCGATCATCTGGAACGGCATCAAGTTTCTGACCAGCGAAGGGCTCGCCCCCCCGCCCGAGGAGGCGGGCAAGCTGTTCGACATCTACCATCGCAAGGCGTTCAAGCTGGTGCCGGTCGATCTGCTTCGGGCCTGGACCCCCGACGCGACCGCCGCGGACCGCCACGTTGAAGCGGTGCTGGCCACGCTCGATCCCGCGGCCATCGCGAAGCTGAATCTCAGGGTGGTCCTGGACAGTGTCAACGGCGCGGGCGGGCCCGAGGGGCGCATGCTCCTGGAGCGGCTCGGCTGCCGGGTCGTGCACATCAACGCCGAGCCCTCGGGGCATTTCGCCCACACCCCCGAGCCGCTGGCCGAGAACCTGACCCAGCTCGCGGGGGTGGTTCGCGATCAGAAGGCGGCCTGCGGATTCGCCCAGGATCCCGACGCCGACCGCCTGGCCATCGTCGACGAGCACGGCACCTACATCGGCGAGGAATACACGCTGGCACTGTGTGCGAAGTACATGTTCACGCATCACCCCGGCCCCGCGGCCACGAACCTGTCCACCTCACGGATGATCGATGACGTGGCCAGGGCGGCCGGCGGGCCCTGCCGGGTGTTCCGCAGCGCGGTGGGTGAGGCCAATGTGGTGGCGGCCATGAAAGCCAACGGATGCGTCTTCGGCGGCGAGGGCAACGGCGGCATTATTGACCCGCGGGTGGTACCGGTGCGCGACAGCCTGGTGGCCATGGGCCTGATCCTCCAGTTGATGGCGGCCACGGGCAAGTCGCTCAGCGAGCTGGTCGCCGGGATTCCCCGCTACACCATGATCAAGCAGAAGTTCGAGTGTACGCGGGAGCGCATTGAGAAAGCCCTGGTGGCGGTGAAGAAGGCCTATGCGGGGCAGCGAATCAGCGACGTGGACGGCGTGCGCGTGGACTTCGAGGACGGCTGGGTCCACGTCCGCGGCTCGAACACCGAACCGATCATCCGCATCATCGGCGAAGCGGTCAGTGAACCGCGGGCCAGGGAGATGATCGCCGAGGTGGGCAAGGTCATTGATCGGGGATGAACGCCGAAGACCGGGAGGAATTGAGAAAGACCCTTCCACGTGGACATGAAAATCGCTGCGCGGGGGGGCACGCCGCCGGCGGGCGAGCTTTCCCGATCCTCCACCTCCCCTTACGCCAATCCCAGGCTGTGCCCCAGCTTCGCCAGATGCGGCGCGTGCAGCGTCACGCGGTTGCATCCTGTGCAGGGCGTTGCCCCGTCGCCGGCCTCCCACTGCTGGTCGCGGATAACCCGGCGGGCGAGCTGAAACCTCTCGTTGTCGAAGATGGCGTGGAGAGGTTCCTCACTCATGTGCCCGACCACGTGTGCCGCCTGGAACGCCCGGCAGCACAGGTGCACGCCGCCGTCCCAATCCACCGCCAGGTACGACCAGGGATCTTCGCACAGCAGGCCCGCCGGACGCGAAGGCGCGGGCCGCGGCTGAAACCCATACTCGCGCGACCAGGATCGCCCGCCGGCACCGAACACGTCAAAGACATCCACACCGATGTCACTGGCCAGCCGCTCGGCTTCATCCACCTCGTGCTCGTTGTGCGGAAAAACCAGGAATTGCCAGCGAATCCGCGGTGTGCGTCTGCCGGCGCGGTCGCGCTGCCGCACCAGGTGCCGTAGCCCCGCGATGGCCTTCCCGACCTTGCCGCCGATGCGGTACTGCTCGTAGCTGGACTGGCTGACTCCGTCGATCGACGCCGAGATGGCATCCAGGCCGGCATCAACCAGCCGCTCCGCGAGCGACTCGGTCATCAGGGTCATATTCGTGTCGAAGGTGGTGTGGAACGCGGCCCGGTGGAAGGTGCGGACCAGGTCGGGCAGGTTCGGGTTCAGCGTCGGCTCACCCCAGTGGCACAGGATTACCTGGTAGAGGGTGTCGCCGATCTCCTCCACGATCCGCTCGCTGAGTTCCACGGTGGCGTAGCCGCGCGGACGCAGCGCGGGATGATTCGGCTCCCGCTGGGCCCAGCAGCAGCGCAGGTTGCAGTGGGCACAGGGCTCCAGGCGGATGTACGCCGGGGCCGCGTCGACGATGAGCCGCTGCTCCCGCCGGGCCTCCACCAGCCGGGCAAGGTTCTCACGCTTTCGCGGCGAATCATACGCCGGATGCTCGCCCAGGAACGGGAAGAACACCGACGGATCGACGGA
This sequence comes from uncultured Planctomycetales bacterium, assembly GCA_964455315.1. Taxonomy (GTDB): domain Bacteria; phylum Planctomycetota; class Phycisphaerae; order UBA1845; family PWPN01; genus CAYVVX01. The sequence continues at coordinate 7,252 of CAYVVX010000075.1, forward strand.
TGGTAACTGAGCGACGGCCATGCCTGCGGATACTCCCGAACGCGCGACTCTCGCGGTCGCGTGCGGCCCGATCCTGACATATCGGCCCTTCCGGGGGCGGCTCTGCATGCCGGGGCTTGAATCCCGGCCCGCGAACTGCCGATAACCTGCTCAGGCGCGTCGTTCCGCGCGCCGGACGCCGAGGAACCGCCATGCCCGATGGGCCGTCCACCCCGCTGGTCAGCATCGTCATCGCCACCTACGCCCGGTGCGAGCGGCTCCAACGCTGCATCGCCGGCATCCGCCGCAACGTGCGGATCAGCCACGAGGTCATCGTGGTCGGCTCCGGCGGCGGCGACGGCACCGAGGCCTGGCTGGTCAACCAGCCCGACATCCGCTTCATCCCCGAGATCCGCCGCGAAGGCGCCACCCGGGCCTACAACAAGGGGTTCCGCGCGGCCTGCGGCACCCATGTCATGTGGCTCAATGACGACAGCTTCCCCCTCGCCGGCGCGGTCGAGGCGGCCGTGGAGACACTCGAGCGCCCGGACCTGCCCGACGTGGGCATGGTCGCCTTCTATCACAACCTCGACCGGGAATGGAACCGGCTCGACAGCGTCGAACACGAGGGGTTCACCTACAGCATCTACAACGTGCGTGGGACGCCCTACGCCAACTTCGGACTGCTCCGCCGTGACCTGCTCGAGCGGCTCGGCTATCTCGACGAGCGGTACTACTTCTGCGCGTGGGATCCGGACCTGTCACTGAAAGTCCAGCGCGAAGCAGGCCTGCAGGTGATCGGCTGCCGCAAGGCGCTGGTCTACCACGAGGAATTGATCGACGAGCGCAAGAGCGCCGACCTCGGGGTGGTTGACGCCGACAATGAGCGACTCTTCGAGAAGTGGAATCTCCCCGCCCGGTTCAGCTACCCCGACCCCCGCCCGGCATACGAAAACCTCCGCCGGGAGCGGCACCTGGTCTGACCCGGTTCGCCTTGCTGGACATGCCGCCGGCGAACGGTACTGCGCCAGGGACGCCTCAGTCCGGCCGCGCTGTCTCCTCGGCGGCAACCACGTCCCGCGTTTCCGCCGCCCGGCCCAGCCGATGCCCGAACCACGTGCTCAGCGGAACGTAGAGGTATCCCGCCAGGAAGATGCACAGGAACGGCACGCCCAGGGTGATCGGCCCGCTGGCCAGGCTGGTGATCAGGCAGATGAGCAGGTACCCGCCAATGGCCAGCTCCAGGAAAGGCAGCCAGTCGCGCTTGCGGCCCTTGCGGCTGGCCGCGACCTGGCGCCGCCACTGGTCGCTGCCGGCGGTGACGCCGAACTTGGGCGTGCGCACGAACTCGCCGGGCTTGCCGAACAAACCGGTCAGCACCGCCAGGGTGTTGCTCACGCAGATGCCGATGCCCAGCGCCATCAGGAACGGTAGATACTTCAGGCTGTCGGCCCAGGTGCGGAACAGGGCCCGCTGGCTGGCGACGTAGAAGGTCGACGCCGAGCAGGTCGCGATCAGCAGGATGGACACGTCGAACAGGTAGCGGGCCCAGCCCTCGTTGAACACGTTCACCTTCAGGTACACCACCGGGTAGAGCATGAAGGTCAGCAGCAGGATGTACGGATAGGTCGTGCAACTGGTCAGGTGAAAGAACGCCTCGATCTTGATCCGCAGCGGCATGTTCGAGCGCAGGATGCTGGGCAGCACCTTGCGGCAGGTCTGGGCGCCGCCCTTGGCCCAGCGGTACTGCTGCTGCTTGAACGCCTCCATGTCCGGCGGCAGCTCGGCCGGCGAAGTCAGGTCCGGCAGGAACACGAACCGCCAGCCCTTCAACTGGGCCCGGTAGGACAGGTCCAGATCCTCGGTCAGGGTGTCGTGCTGCCAGCCGCCGGCGTCGTCGATGCACTGCCGCCGCCACATGCCGGCCGTCCCGTTGAAGCTCATGAACCGCCCCGAGCGGTTGCGCGCGGCGTGCTCGATCACGAAGTGCCCGTCGAGCAGGATGGCCTGCGTCCGGGTCAGCAGCGACTGGTCCCGGTTGATGTGTTCCCAGCGGGCCTGGACCATGCCCACGCGCGGGTCGGTGAAGTAGTCGATGGTCTTGCGCAGGATGTCGGCCGGCGGCAGGAAGTCCGCGTCGAAGATCAGCACGAACTCGCCGGTCGCCTGCCTGAGCCCGTTGGCCAGCGCGCCGGCCTTGTAGCCGGTGCGATCGGTGCGGTGAACGTGGGTGATGTTGACGCCCCTGGCCCGCCAGAAGGCCACCGCCTCGCGCGATACTTCCACGGTCTCGTCCGTGGAGTCGTCCAGCACCTGGATCTCCAGCCGGTCGCGCGGGTAGTCGATGGCGCAGGTGGCGTCGATGACCCGCCGGGCGACGGCCCGCTCGTTGTACATGGGCAGTTGCACGGTCACCACCGGCAGGTCGCGAAAGCAGGCGGTCAGCTTGGGCTCGTTGCGGCGGTACTTGTAGAACAGGTGGACCAGGTGGTAACGATGCAGCCCGTGCAGGCACAGCATGCCCAGCACCAGGGCATACGCCACAATGAAAGTGGTTCTCACGCCGGGCAGCGCGAACAGGTCGAACAGCCAGCCGGAAGGCTCGGCCGTCGCCTGGAGCAGGAGCGAAACCGGTTGGGCGGTCAGATCAGGGAGCATCAGGATAGCGCCGCCAGGAGCTGACGCTGGATCTCCTCAGCCCGGTGAGGGGGATACTTGGTCGCGTTCCACCGGTAACCCAGGCCGTCACCGGCGCCCCGTGGAATGATATGAAAGTGCACGTGCATCACTTCCTGCCCGGACACTTTCCCGTTGTTCTGTAAAACGTTATACCCGCTCGCACCGGTGGCCTGCAAGACGGCTTTCGCCAGCCGGGGCAGGTGCCCGGTGATCCGCCCGACAAGTTCCGGCTCCATGTCCTCCAGCCGGGCGTAGTGTTCCCGCGGAATAACCAGGACATGCCCTTCCGCCAGCGGCCCGATGTCCAGGAACGCCAGCGCAGTGTCGTCCTCGGCGATCTTCAGGGCCGGGATCTGTCCCGCGACGATCCTGCAGAACACGCAATCCGGCTCGGTCCGCATGATGGGCTGGACTCCTGAACTGATGGACGCCGCCCGCCCGGGAACATGACCGGTCGGCGGCTCGGAAAACGCGCATCACAGCCCACGCCGTCCGTCTCGAACGGATCGGCCGGGCCATCACCATCAGGATCGGGATCGCGGGGCGAATGTCAACCCTCAAGCCGGGCTGTCGCCCTCGGCCTGCGGGGTTTCAACGGGGGCGCTGGTTTCGGCCGAGGCGGGGGCTGCCTCGTCGGCAGGCTTTTCCGCGGGCCCGCCGCGCTTGCGCACGGCCTTGGCGGCGGCGGCGTAGCGGCGCTCGGTACGGCGCTGCCGCGCGGATCTCTCAGGCCGGGACACGTTGCCGGGAACATCCTCCTCGCCGAGGAGCTGGAGCACGGCCTTGGGGGCATTGTCGCCATGCCGCACGGTGCCCAGCTTGATGATCCGGGTGTAGCCGCCGGGCCGGTCGGAGAAGCGGGGGGCGACGTTGGCGATCAGGTGATGAAGGACGCCGACGGCGGTGAACTTGAGCCCGCCGCGGGCCTGCCCGAGGCGGTTGCGGCGACCGCTGCGGCTGCGGAGCACGCGATTGCGCATGGCATCGCTCATCCCGTCGTATTCATCGCGAAAGTCCGCCGGGATGATGGCCCGGTCACACAGGATCGACTCCAGGCGCTGGCGCGCCGCCAGGCTCCCGCCGTGAGCCTTCCTGGCCAGGGTGATCAGGCGCTCGGCGAAGGGGCGCAGATCCGTGGCCTTGGGCAGCGTGGTCTCGTTCTGGCCGTGCTCGAAGAGGCTCTGGGCCATGTTGCGGCGCAGAGCTTCGCGATGCTCGCTGGTACGGTTGAGTTTGCGACGTGCGACCAGATGCCTCATGACAACGCTCCAACACTTTCAAGCCGCCGCGTGGGACGCTTCCGGCTGATGCCGGCCGCCATCCACGCGCGGGTCTTCAGGGATTCCTCAATTCGCTCGGGCCAGGACACAAGTCCCGCCGCAGGCCGGCGACTACTCGGCACCGGTCAGGGTGTCGTCGCCGTTGTCGCCCTCGCTCCCGCCGACCATCTGCCCGGCGCTGGCCATGCCCAGGCTCAAGCCCAGGTCGGCCAGCTTCCGCTTGACCTCCCGCAGGCTGGTCCGCCCGAAGCTGCGCACCTTGAGCAGGTCGGTCTCGCTCATGCGGGCCAGCTCGCCGACGGTGGTCACCTTGGCCGACTCCAGGCAGTTGCTGGCCCGGACGGACAGGTCGAGCTGGCTGATGGGCATGGACAGCCGCTCCTGAAGGGCCTTGTCCAGCACGCTCTCGACCACCTCCCGCGGAGCCGCGTCGCGGCTGACCATGTCCTCGCCGAGTTCATGGTACTGCAGGAACGGATTGAGGTGCTTGCGGAGGATCTTGGCGGCTTCGACGAGCGCGTCCTCGGGACGCACGGTGCCCTTGCTCCAGATCTCCATGATCAGCCGGTCGTAGTTGGTTTTCTGGCCGACGCGGGTCTCCTCGGTCTTGTAGCGCACGCGGGTGACCGGCGAGAAGACCGAATCCACCGAGATGATGCCCAACTCGTCGTTGGGAGTCTGATTCTCCTCGGCGGTGTGGTAGCCCCGCCCGGGACTGACCCAGAACTCGATGTTGAGTTCCACATCCTGGGTCAGCGTGGCAATGAGCTGTCCCTCGTTGATGATCTTCAGGGCCGGATCCGGATCGATGTCCCGGGCGAAGACCTCGCCGGGCCCGCGGCGGACCAGCCGCATGGTCTTCTCGCCCTCGCTCTCGTGGCGAAGGATCAGGCTCTTGATGTTGAGGATGATGTCGGTCACATCCTCCATCACGCCGGGAAGACTCATGAATTCATGATTGGCGCCGGAGATGCGCACGCGCGTCACCGCCGCCCCTTCGAGACTGGAAAGCAGAATCCGCCGCAGGCTGTTGCCCACGGTCGTGCCGAAGCCGCGCTCGAACGGCTCGATCAACAGGCGCGCATAGGTATCCGTGCTCGCCGACTCATCGCGAACCACCTGGGTCGGCAACTCCAGCCCACGCCACCTCATTCGCATCGGGGTTCCTCCAGAAGGCTATCGGCTGCACATTTCCACGATGAGCTGCTCTTCGACCGGGATCTGCACGTCATCGCGCGACGGCATCGTCGCCACGGTGACTTCCAGCCGGTCCGTATCGAACTGCAGCCAGGCCTGCGGCGTTCGCCCGGCGCTCAGCTCCAGGTGCGCCTTGGCCAGCTTCCGGCTGCGATCCGACGACTTGACGGTCACCTTGTCGCCCTGGCTGACCAGATAGCCCGGCCGGTCCACTCTCCGACCGTTCACGTAGATGTGGCCATGGCCGATCATCACCCGTCCCGCCTTCCGGGAAGGCGACAACCCCGACTTCCAGACCACGTTGTCGAGCCGCCGCTCGAGAAGCTGGAGCAGGGCGCTGCCGGTGTTCTCCTT
>CAYVVX010000076.1:0-2500 GCA_964455315.1 uncultured Planctomycetales bacterium
GCAGATGCTGGTGCCCCCGTGGGCCTTGGACCTATTGACCGCCACCGGCGATGGCCCGCCGCGGGACGACACGGCGGGCACGCCGCAGGGGCGGCTGCTGGCGGCGCGCTGCGCGGAGATCGACGCCAAGCGCAGGCTCGGCGAGCACATCCACGGGCTCAGCATCCAGACCAACACCACCGTGCGGGATGTCGTCGCGGCCAATGACTTCATCCAGACCGTGCTCAACGGCGTGCTGGTCGGCGCGGTGGTCGAGAAGACCGAGTTCAACGGCGACACCGCGCTGGTCACGGTGAGCATCCCCGGCATGGCGGTGTGGGACTCGATCCATGCCTGGAGCCGGTCGAGCCCGGAATTCGGCCCGCGCTGAGCGCCCCACACCTGAACACCGACCCGGGAGTCATCCTGATGAGATCACGTTTCGCCGTGGCCCTGCTGGTCCTGGTCGTACCCCTCCTGACGCTGGCCGTCGCGGGTGGCTGCGGCAGGGAGAAGAAGGTCAAGCGCTATGAACAGTCCGAGGAGCGGCGCGAGTCCGAACCGGTGATGGTCTCGCCAGGCCACGAAGTCCTGGAGTGATCATCGCTGCCGCCGGACCGGGCCGGGGTGAGGGGCCGTGACGATTTCGGCGGATGGCACGGTCAGGCAGATGCGCCTGGCCGGGGCGCTGTCCGGTCTCACCGGCCACGGCCAACGGCGTACCGTTGGCCGATGCCATCCTGCCGGCTCTGAAGCACCCGTCCCCGGTCGGTGAATGCGGGGTTGGGGGGAGTCCCCGGCCACTTTTCCACGACAACGCCGGCGGGACATGCTATAATCTCCACGGAAGATACAATCCCTGCCTTTTCGGAGATTCTCCATGCCTGAGCCATTTGAGGGGAAGTCGATCCTGATCGTGGACGACGACACCGACATCCTCTCGGCCATCGAGACCGCATTCAAGGACACCGGCGCGATCATCATCACCGCCACCGACGGGAACACCGCGGTCAAACTTGCCAACGAGAAGAAGCCCGACCTGATGATCCTCGACGCCATGCTTCCGCAGCGCAGCGGCTTCCTGGTCCTCGAGAACCTGAAGGCCAAGAAGCCCCGCGGCAGCAAGCCTTTCATCATCATGATCACCGCCAACACCGGCAAGCGGCACCAGGTGTGGGCCGAGAGCCTGGGCGCTGACAAGTACATCAACAAGCCCTTCCGCATGGACCGCCTGTTCGAGTCGGCCCAGGAGCTGCTGGCCAAGGCGTGAAGGCACCGGGCCGGTACGTGCGCGGCGGCCGGCCTGATGGTGACAGCCGGCGGCGCGAAAACCGGCGTCTCTGCTGACCATCGAACCGCGGCTGATTCCTTCCCCTGGATGAAGCGGCATCACGGCGCGCTCCGGGAAACCGCATGTCGAACCGGGACCGAAAGAAGCGCGAGCAGGCGTGGCGCACCGGCGCGCTGCGCTTCGATGATTGCCTGCCGGTGCAGGGATGGTAGCCCGATCGGGGGCACGGGAGCCCTGACCGGGGGCAGGGTCGTGCTCCTTCACCTTTCCTGGTTCTCCGGGCGCTGGTTGCACTCTGCCGGCAGCCCCGCTCCATGATGGGACGAGCCCACATCTGATCGCCATACCTGGACCGAAAAAATGCGTCGGCACGCCGGGAGCGGGCCGCTTCATCCCGCTGGATGTGAAAAGCCCGGCCGCAGGGTAGACGCAACGGGGGGGAATCGCTGTACAATAGCTCAATGCGGCCCGATTCCGCGGCCGGGCGAAAGCAGCCGGGCAGCGTCAGTTTGTCCGATATGATGAAGTCGCGTTAATGTCCAGTCACGTTTGCTGATGCATCTCCAGGCCTGTCCAATACAACAGGCCGTGGTCGGGTTGCACGGGCGTGACCCGGATTGCCGAACAGATCGAGGAATGAAATCGCATGCTTCCGTTTCGAAGGAACCTGTCGCCCGGCGAAGTCCGCAACTTCGGGCTGATCACGCTGGGCGGTTTCGTGGTGCTGGGAGCGCTGCTGTGGCTCAAGGGGCTGGGCTGGTCGTTCGCCGACGCCCTGTCATGGCAGGGCAGCGGGTCGCAGAAGGCCTCCGTGGTCCTGTGGGCCATCGGCGCGGCCTTCGCGATCATCTGCACCGCCTCGTACGCCCTGGGGCTGCGGCTCTACATCGGGTGGATGACCATGGCCGTGTACCTTGGCACCGTGGTCAGCACGGTCATGCTGTCGCTGATGTTCCTGATCCTGCTGCCGATATTCAGCCTGGTCCGACTGAAGGATCCCCTGCGGCTGAAGCTCAAGCCCTCCGGAACCTACTGGGAGGAGCACCGGCCGGATGAGCCCACGCTGGACCGGATGTCCCGGATGTTCTGAAGCCGGGAGGGGCACGGCCGGCCATGGGCCGGCACAGGTTCGGCATTGCACGGAAGGAGTGAGCGTTGAACGTTCTGGGAATATCCTGCTTCTATCACGACGCCGGCGCGGCGCTGGTACAGGACGGCCAACTGGTCGCG
>CAYVVX010000076.1:2510-12127 GCA_964455315.1 uncultured Planctomycetales bacterium
GAAGCACTACAGCGACTTCCCCAGGCAGGCCATCGACTACTGCCTCAAGCAGGGGGGCATCACGCTCGATGAGGTGGACCACATCGGCTTCTACGAGAAGCCGCTGGTCAAGTTCAATCGCATCCTGGAGACCATCCTGGCCCGCTGGCCACTGACGTACACGTCCTGGGTCAAGAGCATGCCCATCTGGATGCTCACCAAGCTGCGCATCGGCCGCGTGATCCAGGACGAGCTCGATACGGACAAGGAGATCCTGTACTGCTCGCATCATCTCTCGCACGCGGCCAGCGCCTTCCTGGTCTCCCCGTTCCAGGACGCGGCGATCATCACCGCGGACGGGGTGGGCGAATGGACCACCACGGCCTGGGGCACCGGCCGGGGCGTGGACGTCAACATCACCCACGAGATCCGCTTTCCCCACTCGGTCGGTCTGCTGTTCAGCGCGATCACCGCGTATCTCGGCTTTCGGGTCAACGACGCCGAATGGAAGGTGATGGGGCTGGCCCCCTACGGCAAGCCGACCTACGTCGACAAGTTCCGCGAGGTCGTCGACATCCGCGACGACGGCAGCTTCCGCCTGAACATGAAGTACTTCGCATTCACTCACTCCACCAGCCGCACGGTCAGCAGTCACTGGGAACGGCTTTTCGGCCAGCCGATCCGCAAGCGCGAAGCCGAGCTGACCGACTTCCATCGCGACATCGCCCATTCCGGCCAGAAGATCGTCGAAGAGATCATGGTCAAGATGGCCCGGCACGTGCAGCGCGAGACGGGCATGGACAATGTCTGCCTGGCCGGCGGTGTGGGTCTCAACTGCGTCGCCAACTGGCGCATCCTGCAGGAGACCGACTTCAGGAACATCTTCATCCAGCCGGCGGCCGGCGACTCAGGCGGGGCCCTGGGCACCGCGTTTTACATCTACAACTCCGTCCTGCGCCAGCCGCGCGTCTTCGAGATGAAACACGCCCTGTGGGGGCCCTCGTTCTCCGACGACGAGATTCGCGATGCCCTGCATTACAGCGAAGCGGTGTTCGAAACGGCGGAAAGCGATGAAGAGCTGGTCGATCGAACCGCCCGGATGATCGCGGACGGCAAGGTGGTGGGCTGGTTCCAGGGCCGCCTGGAGTTCGGGCCGCGGGCCCTGGGGGCCAGGTCGCTGCTGGCCGACCCGCGCAATCCGAAGATGAAGGACATCATCAACGCCAAGGTGAAGTTCCGCGAAGCGTTTCGACCCTTCGCGCCGGCCGTGCTCAGGGAGAAGGCTCACGAATACTTCGACATGCCCGCGGGAATGGACGCGCCGTTCATGCTGCTGGTGCCCAAGGTCCACGCCGACAAGCGCGACGTCATCCCGGCGGTCACCCACCAGGACGGGACCGGGCGGGTGCAGACGGTGACCGAGGAGGAGAACGGCTCGTACTACCGGCTGATCCGGCGTTTCGGCGAGCTCACCGGGGTACCCGTGCTGATCAATACGTCGTTCAACGTCCGCGGCGAGCCGATCGTCTGCACGCCGCACGACGCCTACAACACTTTCGTGCATACCGGCATCGATGTCCTGGTCATCGGCAGACACATCGTCACCGAGAAGCCCTCGCCGGTGGACTATGAAGCCGGGATGAAGCGGAGCGTGGCGCTGGAGTCGGGTTCGCTGATCCAGCGCACTTGACCCGTGTGCCGAAACCAGAATACATGACAGGATGACATTTACGGAACCGGAGGATCGTTCATCATGGCCCGTCAGTCGCTTGCCAAAGAGTTCCTGGCCTTTATCGCCCAGGAAAAGAAGTGGTGGATGATTCCGCTGATCCTGATCCTGCTGATCCTCGGCGGGCTGATGATCTTCGCGAGCGGCTCGCCGCTGGCGCCGTTCATCTATCCGCTGTTCTGACACCTCTCTGGCTCGTGGACACACAGGCGGAAAAACCACTACGGGAACGCGGCGCATCGTGTGTCGAAGCGGATAGGCTGGTAACTCTGGACTCCATTTTTCGTGCTGTTCAACTCGGTCGACTTTATCCTGTTCTTTGCGGTCGTGGTCACGCAGTACTTCCGCGCGCCGCTTCTCATTCGCCTGGCTCTGGTGGGCGCCGGCCTGGTGTTCCCTGTGCTTCGATACGGCATGGGCACGGAGCCCGTCGCGGCGACCTTTTTCTCGGCAATCTCGCTGACGGCGGTAGCCTGGATCCGACGCGGAAATGCCGGACAGAGGGCGGTATCAACTCCGAATGCAGAGTTCGCCGCCGTTGACGGCGACGACTGTGCCGGCGGCATGAATAGCGCCGAATACAATGAGCATCGAGCCCGCCGCCTGCTGCTGATCACCGCGAGCCTGCTCTTCTACGGAGTATGGCGCTGGCAATTCACCAGCCTCATGATCTTCAGCACAGTCCTGGACTTCAGCTGCGGACTGGGTATCCATCATTCCCGCTCGGTACTGCAGCGGAGGCTGCTGCTGACGGTCAGCATGATCGGGAACCTCGGCCTGCTGGCATTCTTCAAGTATGCGAACTTCTTCCTGGAGAATGTCCAGGAAGCGGGTCGCGTATTGGGATGGCATGACCATCATCTCGGTCCACTGGGGATCGTCCTGCCACTGGGCATCTCGTTCTACACCTTCCAGACGATGAGTTACACGATCGATGTGTACCGGAAGGAACTGCGCCCCGCGAGAACCCTCCTAGACTTTATGCTCTTCGTTACGTTCTTCCCCCAACTGGTGGCGGGGCCGATCGTACGAGCTGCAGAATTCATGCCCCAGCTTCTGACACTGAAGGCATGGGATTCCACGCGAGCGCGATCCGGGCTGCTGCTGATGCTCTGGGGGCTACTCAAGAAGCTTCTGGTGGCGGACGTGCTGTCCAGAATTGCGGATCAGGCATATGCGAACCCGGAAGCGTTCAGCGGCAAAGCGTTGCTGGTGGCCACCTACGCGTTCGCCTTTCAGATTTATTGCGACTTCTCGGGGTACAGCGATGTAGCGATCGGGGCGGCGCGCGTACTGGGCTTTCACATCCCGCAGAACTTCCGGAGGCCCTATTTCGCGACCAACATCGCGACTTTCTGGCACCGTTGGCACATCTCATTGTCCACCTGGCTGCGAGATTACCTGTACGTGCCGCTGGGGGGTTCGAGATGTCCGCGGCCGCGGGTGCTCGCGAACCTGATGATCACCATGGTGCTGGGAGGATTGTGGCACGGGGCCAGTTGGAACTTCATCATCTGGGGCTTGATCCACGGGACCATGCTCTGCCTGCATCGGATATGGATGTGGACCGGCGGGCACGGCAAAGCCTCCGACGCCATGCCGTTGTGGAAATGGGTACCGCTGTCTGCGATCAACTTCCACGTGGTCTGCGTCACCTGGGTGTTTTTCAGGGCCAGGACGCTGGACCAGTCCCTGAATGTGCTTGGCCGGGTGTTCACCGGCGCGGAGGGGCTGATGGTTCCGTGGCTGCTGCCGGCGATTCTGATTCCAGCACTGATTCTGATTCAACTGGTGCAGACGCGAGTGAGTATCATTGACCAACTGGTACGTCACCCACGTCTGAGTCGCCTGCTCATCTACCTGGGCTTGGCGCTGGTGCTGGCCATCGTGACGACGAGCCGGCCGGCCGACTTTATCTACTTCGTGTTCTGACCAGCGAGGCAACGCGCATGAACGCCAATCGTCGACCCGCGACAACGTGGAGTGTGCTGCGGATCTTTCTTGGCGACCTGCTGGTGCTCATAGGGCTGCTGCTGCTGGCCGAAGTTGTGCTGCGGGCAACCGCTCCGCGCAACCTCAACCGCCTGATGAGGCACATATATGAAGTCACCGATACGCCCGCGGGCTACCGGTATATCCCGGGCACTCGCACCATCTGCAACAACGGGTATGGTGACCACCTCTTCGAGATCAACGCATGGGACGCCCGTGACCGGGAGTATGGCCCCAAACGCGACGCGGAGTTGCGACTGCTCTGCATCGGCGACAGCTTCAGCGAAAACCAGGCCCTGGACGTCGACCAGATCTGGCCCAATATCATGGAGGATTCGCTGGCCCGCGAGGTATCGAGGCCGGTATCCGTGATCAACGCCGGAATGGCCGGATGGGGCCTGTGGGACTATCGTGACTATCTCCAGCGCATGCTTCCCGTGATACGTCCGGACATCGTGGTGCTGGCAGTTGAGGTCAATGGGGATGCGGTGAGCAGACCGGAGCCACCGAAACCCGTGCGCATGAGCCTGCTATGGGGTCTGCCGGTTCGGGCCGACTCGTCCCCGGCCAATCGGGCGCTTTGGGGGATGTGGCTGGTGAATGAACTGCTGGAATGCCGCTCACACGCGTTTGTCGCCTTCAGGGAGCTGACCTACTATCCGGGCATCGTCACTGGTCTGACCCGGGTGGTCACGTTCAGCCCTCTATGCACGGATCCCCAGCGCGCCGAGCAGGTTGTCGAGCCAACTGCGCAGGTCCTGCGCGAACTTCGAGAGCTATGCGAGCGCGAGAAGGTTCGGCTGGTGCTGCTAGCCGTGCCACTGGAGTATACGATCAGCCCGGATGCAGCTGATTTGAAGGTCCAGCTGGAACTGCCAAAGATAGCTCAACTCGATCTCTCCGCTCCGCGCAGGACGCTGGAAGCGATCGCCTCCCGCGCGGACGTGCCGCTCTACGATCCGTCCAACGTGCTGCGTGACACCAAAGATCGGTCTTTCATCCCAGTGTTCGGCCATTGGAGTGAGGCCGGAAACGCGGCCGTTGCAGAGGGTCTGCTGGAGTTTCTCAAAAAGAAGGAAATCCTGACCATCAGCAGGGAAGCAGCTCGCCTGGCACCGGCAACTGCGCGTGCAGACACATGTCGATCTAATCCTCGTGCTGCCTGTTCCCGGTAATGCTGTCGCCCCGCAGAACGACCACCGTCTCGCCAGGCTTCAGGAAGAACTCTGTCGCCCCACCGGCCGGTTCGGTCGACGGAACCTCGGACCACAATAACGTATCCTCGTCAGGTCAGTTCCGAAAACCAGGGATTTCACGCGAAACGTCCGGCACAGGAGCCGGACGCTACGGGGCGGGTTCGAGCCGGATGTGCAGTTCCATCGGCTGGCAAAGCTCGCGCAGGCGTAGCTCGGCCGCTTCGCTCTCGTCGTCGCGACCCGATGACTCGGCCGGCCGCGTCCCCGCGATCGACGCCCGCCAGCGCTGGTACTCGCGCCGCCGCTTCTCGCGCACGGCCTTCAGCACCTCGGCGGCACGCCCCACCGTCGGCCAGGCCGGCAGCCGATTCAGGTCCGCCCCCGTGTTCAGTTCGTCGGCCGACAAGCTCGCCACGCCATGCCCATCGACGCTGAGTCGATACCGGCCCGCGGGCAGATCGGCACACTTGAGCACGTGGCGATTCAACCGCTCGCTGACCTGCTGCTGGGCAATCGACTCCGCGTCCCACTCCGGGTCCATGGGCATGGGCACCATCGAGCGCCAGGTGAACAGGAGGGCATCGCCGTCGCGCTTGAGTTCGCTGACGCCGCTGCCTTCTGCATTCACGCTGCCGGCATCGATCCGCGCTTCCGCGGCCGTGCCCGGTGCGTGCCAGTTCCGCAGCAGCGTCTGGGCCATGAGCCAGTGCCCGGTCAGGTCCGGGTGAATGCCGTCGCGCTGAAACCCGTAGCTGACCTGCGTCCTGCGCCGCCGCGCCAGGTGATCGTTCATCGCCGCATGCAGGTCGATCACCGTCACGCCCGGCTCATCCAGCGTCATCATCCAGTCGGCGTAGGACTGCAACGTGCGGTCGTAGTCGATGGATGAGAACTTGTAGCCGTACACTTTCGCGTCCGGATCGAGCACCCGGCGGTGGTACGCGTCGAACGGCGGCGGCGTGAGCATGACCAGCCGGGCATGGGTTTCCCTGCGGACGCGCTCGATGAGCCGGCGGATGCCATGCTGAAACGCCTTGAACCGCTCCTCGTCCGGCGGGAAGTAGTTGCCATCGTTCATGCCGAAGCAGGAGACGATCACGTCCGGGTTCAGCGACGCGACGTCGCGGGTGAAGCGGTCGTGGGCGTTGCTGCGCGGCGGGACGTGATCCGGCTCGCTGGTGCCCGAGAGCGTCTCGCTGCTGATCCCGCGGTTGATGATGCGGAAGTAACTGTCCGGGAACCGCGTGCGCAGGAACGCGTCGATGTACTCCACGTACTGCCCGTTTTCGGTGATGCTGTCGCCGAAGAAGACCACCGTTTCATCGGGCTTGAGAAAGAACGGCGCTGCCGCGCCGCCCGCCTCGGTGCCCGGTGACGCGCTCCACAGCAACGTGCTCATCATCATCATCATGAGTTCCATGTCACATCATCCCCGCCAATCAGGCATTCCACGCGAAACGGCCGGCGGGGGCGCCGGCCGCTACGAACCATCCAGCGCGCATGTGGTGGGCACGGCCCACCCTACAGCTTCTGCGGCAATGAATTGCCATACTCCTGCTCAGCACTCATCACGCATTACTCGTCACTTACCTTCATCACCTTGCGATACCCGCGGATCTCGCGGCCGTCGTCGACGGCGATATCGAAGTCCTCGCCGGCATCCAGGGCCTTGATGATCTCGTTGAATGCGTTGGTCATCAGCCGCCGGTACCGCCTGGACGATGCGTTCTGCTTGTCCTTATCCATCTCCCGCAGCCACCACAGATCCCACGACTGGTCGCGCTGGCCGGGCGACTCCAGCACCAGGAAATACCCGTAAGGGATCACGATGGCCTTGTCGCGGGTGACCGCCTTGCGGATGGTCCCGCGCGGATGGGCCTTGACGTGCTCGCGCAGCTTGCGGGTCAGCTCGAGCTGTTCAGGCCAGGGCATGTGGTGATCGTGATCGCTGGTCCAGAACCAGATGTAGCGGGCGCCCATGTCGTAGGCCGTGCTGATCGCCAGCGGGCTGATCGCCGGGTCCGCCTGGCCGTAGATGCTCATGCCCCAGTCCTTGTCGAACTGCCGGGCGGCTCCGCGCATGATGGCATTGTAATACTTGAACATCTCTTCGGCGGTGAACGGACGATCGATTCCCGTCGAGGCTTTCATCTGCTCATTGAACTCGCCGAGCTGATAACGCCCCTCGTGGACAAACCCCGCCGTACCGCCGGCGAGCTGATAGAAGGCATGCGGATACACCGTCTCCCACACCGGATAGTCCAGGTAGGCGAGGGTCATCTCGCCGAAGGTGATCTTCTGTTTCCGCAGTTCATGCTCCAGGCTCAGCCCGCCGTATCGCCCCGGCTGAAGGTAGCGGGCGTTGACCCGCGCGGTCACGATCGCCGCCGCGTCGGAGAAGTACTTCAGCGTGCTGTTGATGGTCTTGTTGCCCAGCATGATGCAGGTGGGCTCGTCCATGAACATGACGTTGCCCTTGTAGTTGCTGCGGTAGAGGTCGGCGGGATAACGGCCGACCATGTCGTCAGCCACCCCGCGAAGGTAGAACACCGGCTCGCCGCGCACGAACGGCTCCTGCTGCGGCGTGACCGTGTACTGGTTGATGCCCGCGTCGATCATGACGCGGTAGTCCTCCTCCAGGAACGGCGTGTACTTGTAGTTCTGCCGTTCGGGATGCTGCGGCAGCCGCTTGCCCTCGGTGTCCTTGAAGCTGCGGCTGGTGCCGATCAGCAGTTCCGGGTCCAGGTCCAGCCGCGTGACCTGATCCCACGGCTTCCAGTCGCCCGCCGCGCGGGCCTCCCGCAGGGTCAGGATGTGTCCGAGGAAATGCAGGGTGTGCGGCAGCCCATGATCGCGTCGTGAACCCTTCGCCGGGTGTGGCAGGAAGAACCGCTGGAAATCGCCCCACACCGGCAAGCGCGGTTTGCCGGTGTTCACGTCGCGATAATCGTAAACCTCGCCAGTGGAAGGGATCTGCAGCTGGTAGCTCAGGAACTGCATCGGACCGTCGGTATCGATGCCCGCGCGGGCCCCGGTCCACTTTGCGGAAATCGTCGGCCGGGCCCCACCGGGCAGCTCGGCGACGGGAAACGCGTCGTCAGCGAGCGGATCACGGTCGGTGATGGCCCGCAGGATCATGCGCGGCTTCTGGTCAGCCTCCTCCCCGCGAATCGAGATCTGCCAGGCCACGCCCGCGTCTACCCTGGGACCATAGGTGAAGTCCACGACCTGGAAGGGCTCGCCCCCGTCGGGCTCGGCCGGCAGCACACGGTAACGGCCGAAGGCACCGGCGTCGGCCGCGGCGGCGGACACGAATGTGCATGCGAAGAGCACGACCGACAGCCAGAAAGATCGGATCATCAGGCGCAATCTCCAGCAGGGATGAACAGGTTTCGGATCGCCAGAGAATACCGCGCGGTCAGACCCCTGAACAGGCGAATGCCCTGATTGCCTCAACACCCCCGCGTCTCTACCATGGCGCCATGCCCACTCGCCATCCATTCCGCCGTCTGACACCAGACACGCCAGGCCATGCTCATGCCGCCGTGGCAGCATGCGCCATGCTGGCAGTTTCCGCCGCGGCATTCGCCGACCCGCCCGCCGCCAGCCGGCCGGCCGACGTGGATGGATTCATCGGACCGGTCACGATCAAGGCCGGCAGCCTGGAAGCCACCTTCCTCGGCAATTCCAGCCGGAGCCGCGACCTCAGCGGCATCGACAGGCTGATCAACATCAAGGACGCCCCGGGATTCGACGCCTTTGATCCCAAGACGACCGGGGCCTCGGCCGGGCTCAACTTCGAGCACATCACCTGCGGGCACCACAACAACCGCAACATGTTCACGCCGCGGGCGGGCCGCTTCCCGCTGCGCGTGCTCTCCGACCGCTCGGTGCAGCTCGTCCGCCGTGCCGAGGATGACCCCTGGAAGCTGGACGCCACGATCACCTACACCCTGGTCGAGCCGCACTACGTCGACTTCGAGTTCCGCGGCCGCTTCCGCGACGCAAGCCTCTTCGGCGACCGCGGCTGGGGGTTCATGTTCTTCGCCGATTACATGAACGACGTGGCTGACCCCGCCATCCACTTCTACGGTGTCGAGAAACCCGGCGCCGAGCCCGGCTGGGTCCGCGCCGACGTTCCCAACCAGCATCCCGACTGGAACACGGGCGGCACCTGGCACAGCGTCGATGCAAAGCCGCTCGAGCTCGACGACAACGTCCGCGATCGCCTGAACGCCTGGACCTATGACTGGCCGCGATTCAGCAGGCCCTTCTACTATGGCCGCGCCGCCCACGACATGACCTACATGCTCATGTTCGATCGCATGCACTCAGAAACGGACGAGATCCGCTTCAGCGTGTTCACCTTCAAGCTGGACAAGTTTCCCCGCCCCGCCTGGGACTTCCAGTACCTGATTCACAAGGTCGAGGAGAATCGCGACTACGGTTTCCGGGGGCGGGCGGTGTGGAAGAAGTTGGTCAGCCCGGATGACTGCCTCAAGGAGTACGAGGCATGGCGCAGGCAACTTGATCGTGAGACCAGGTGACCGCGCGGGGTGTTCGTGGAATCAGCCTGCCAATAACGATGGCGGCGGACCATGCTCATGGTCCGCCGCCTCCGTGGTGCGCTCTTTTTTGCAACTGGAGGGTACCGGCTCAGCCATCCGTAGACGCCCGGGCAGGTATTTGAGCCTTCCGCCGGCCTCACTCAAAACTGCGGC
>CAYVVX010000076.1:12137-12731 GCA_964455315.1 uncultured Planctomycetales bacterium
GGCGGGCGGGCGGCGGGCGGGCCCTGCTCCACGAAGTTGGTCACTTTCGCGGCGTGCGCCTTGATCAGTTCCGCCACCGCAGGCCGGCCGGAGCGGCTGGTCGCCCGAATGCCTCCGGGAACCTCTTCGTGCAGGATCTCCACCTCGGCCGCGCGGGCGAACAGATCCCGGAACAGCGGATCCCACAGCCGCACGGGGCGCTGCCGGTGGATGCGCTCGCTCATGGCCCGCACGTGGGCACGCAGCGGCTCGACCAGTGCCGCGTTCTCAGTCGTGGTGATGGTCAGCACGCCATCAGGCAGTTGCTCGACCCGACGGGTCACGTCGCGGTGGCTGCTGAGCAGCATCTGGATGTCCTCCTGTTCGGCGGTGCTCATTCCGTGCCCCGCCCCCGGGGCGATCCCCGCTGCACGGGCTTTTGCCCCGACGCCCCGGCATTTCGCATCGGCGGGTCCCGGCGATGGTTCAACGGACGCCGCTCCACGGCCCCGACCGGCCCAGCGGTCCGCTCCGCGACCACTCCCGCATCCGGACGCGCAGCGACAGCATTCGCCCCGACCCGCCGAACGGCCCGCCGCCGGCTGACTCGCGCAA
>CAYVVX010000077.1:0-12700 GCA_964455315.1 uncultured Planctomycetales bacterium
GTCAACACCTTCCGATCCGCGGGCGTCGCCGCCCGCACCGTCGCCAGCAATGACCCTCCCGAACCCTCCAACCCCGCCAGCGCCGCCACCACTCCCGCCTCCAGCTCCCCCAATGCGCTCATGCCTCACAACCCCTCCAGCAACTCCCGCGACACCATCCGCGCCGGCCCCTCGCTCGCCAGCGCCGCCCCTTCCGCGTCCGCTCCGTCCAGCCCAGCCACCGCCGGCAGCACCGCCTTCCCCGTCGCCACCAGCTCCAGCCACCGCAGCGCCCGATCGTGCAGCCGCTCCACGTCCGCCGGCACCGGCCGCCGCCGCATGTGCAGCCGATACGCCGCCACATCCACAACCACGCTCCTCAGTACCGCCGCCACTTCCGCATGCGCCGTCACGTCCACCGGCACCCGGTATCGCCGGCCCAGGTAGCTGTTCACCAGCCCCTCGGCCGCCAGTCGCGCCTCGCTGACCCGATCCTCATCCGCCGTACCGCTGCCCGCGTCATCGGTGAGCTGCACATACAGCGTCTGCCCCAGTCGCTCGGCCACATCCCCATTCGTCGCGTAATCCACCCCTGCCGCCTCCCTCCATTGCGGAATGCACCCACCTGGTTTCCGCGCCCGCAGAAACCTGTGGTCGTACGCCGTGCGGGCTGAGCGGAATCAGGAAAGCAGGACCAATCCGGCCCGCGGCTTCCGCAAGCTCCTGTTCCTGCTTTCCCGATTCCCTGCTTTCTCGCTTCTCACTTGTCTCAGGTGAACGCCACCCGCACCGCATGCTGCCAGTACCCGTACGCCATCCGGTACCGCGCCCGCACCCCGAACAGCAGCTTCTCCCGCTTGAACCCCTCCTCGCTGTTCTCCGCCAGCGCCCCGAACTCCACCGGCTCGCGGTCCTGGAAGATGAACGGCCGCAACACCCCGTCTGTCTTGGCCAGGTAGTAGGTCGTCACGTCAGTCAGCCACGGCATCGCCACCACCCGCGCCGCCCCTTCCAGAACATTGCTGCCGCTCGCCACCAGCGTCGTACTCACCGCCTCCAGCGCCGTGAACAGCATGGTCGGCGGCACCACGCACATCAGCCCCGACGCGCTCATCGCCAGCGGATCGCCCTGGTCGTCCTTGAACGCCAGGATCGCCGAGATGGCCCGCTTCAGCGACTCCCGGAACTCCGCCGAGCTCGGCTGGTTGTCGGTCGCTTCCGCCGCGTGGGTCAGGGCGTTGTCCTGCGTGCCCGAGCTTCCCGACACGTGATTGGTGCTGAAGAACGGCACCCCGTCGTAGCTCTCGAACCCGCTGCTCCCGCCGTTGATCAGCAGTTGGGCCAGCAGGTAGTCCTTGTGCGTCGCCGCCCGCGTCGCCAGCTCCCCGATGCGCACCCGGATCTGCCCGGTCTGATCATCGGAGATCTCGTCCCGGTCCACCTCGATGGTCGATTCATACTTCAGGTTCTCCACCGAATACCGCTCGCTGCGCAGCCCCCGCGCCAGCCGCCCGCTGCCCCACTCCCGCATCCGCGGCACCGTCCCCAGCCACCGGTACGTCTCCGCGTCCGACGTGGACGGAACCCGCGTCGCCAGCTCCTGGAAGTACGTCGTCGTCTTCTCGAACCGCTCGAAGAACTCGCTCCGCAGCCCCCTGGTCAACAAACCCGTATCAATCACCGCCATACCATCATCCCCCTCGATGAACCATCATCTTTACGTTCGAACGCACATGTGATCCGGCGAGTCCTGCTGAAAGCTGGCCTCTTGACGTCCCTCATCCCCCCAGCCACGGCCGCAACCGCACCACGATCTTTCCCGTCGACGCCACGTCCACCTGCCGCCCCACCGCGCTGTTCCCCGAGCTGGTCAGCGTCAGCGTCCCGTCATCCGACGCATACACCGCCGCGCCGTTGTTCGCCCGGCTCGCGCTGCCCAGGGCATGCTCGAAATTCCCCAGCGTGAACACCCGCACCGCCAACGCACCGTCGCCGCCCCCGCTGTTGTCCGCCTCCTCGTAGGCGATCCCCGCGAACGCGTCACCGGCCACCAGCCCCCGGGCAAAGCCGCTGCTCAGCCCCACCAGTGCCCCCCGATACACCGTTGCCCCGCCCTTCACCGGGATCGAACGCAGCTCCTGGTCCACGTAACGATCCACATCCCGACTCGCCGTCAATGCCATCGCCATACCCCTCCATCACAGCCGACAACCCAACCTCACCATCACTCGCCAATTCCGGTAATCCCACCTCTACTCAATCCAGTTCCCCACCCCCGTGGCACAACCTTTCTCACTTCTCACTTCCTGAGCCCTCTTTCCCGCAGCGCCATCCCCACCCACGCCTCCTCGCTGGTCAGCGTGGCCAGTTCCGGCCGCGACCGGTACTCCCGCCGCGCCGACGCGATCACCAGCTCCGACCCTGCCCCCGCGCCGTCCTCCGGCGGCTCCGTCCGACCCAGCACCATCACCCGCGGTGCCGACGCCGCCCACGCCTCGAACATCGCCGCATCCTTCAGCGCCAGCGCCTCCGCCCAGGCCCGCTGCACCGGAGCCACCTTGCCCGCCTGCACCGCCGCGGCCACCCGCTCCCGTGCATCCCGACGCGCCAGCTCCTCCGACAGCGCCGCCAGACGCTCCGCCGCCGCCGTCATCACCGCCCCGACCGCCACATCTTCCCCCAGTGCCAGCACCTCGCGCAGCCGCACCGGCACCGCCTCAGCCGATTCGTCCCCCACCATCACATCCTGCTCAACTGCCGCCGCCTCCCGATGCGCGATCGGCCGCAGCCCCACGATCGCCGGCTTGTTGGTCAGCGCCGCCGAGTGCAGCGCCACCACCCGCCGATCCACCTTCCGCACCAGCACCACCGGAGAGAGGTACCGGTACTCCCCCGCCGCCACCTTCGCCCGACCCGCCTCCGTCCAGCCCACCTCGGCGTACAACCCCGCCGGCTTCCCTTCCCCCGGCCGCAGCGCCCACAACCGCCGGCTGCATCCCGGCGCCGGTGCCTGCCCGGTCGGAGAGGCGTACGCGCCGCCCAGGCTCTGATGCTCGTAGTCGATGGGCAGTTCCGTCCCGTGCCGCGCGAACGCCCCCAGCACCAGTTCCGCCGCCGCCTCGTCCAGCACGAACGACCCCTGCGTCGATGCCACCTCCCCCCATGGCGCCACCAGCAGTTCCCCGGGCGCCTCCCGTGCCTCCAGATGCGCCGAGCCGATCACCGCCTCGGTCGCATCCTCCACGCCTGCCGGCCCGGCCGCTGCGATCCTCGACTCCCCGTTCTCCCCAGCTTCCTTCAGACTCCGCATATCCTCTCCTTTCCACCCTTGGGCACCTGCCGCCATCACCCCCCACATCACACCCCCGGTTCCGCCACCGCCCCGCAATTCAGGCACGCCCTGCCCCGTAGCGTCCGGCGCCCCTGCCGGACGTTCCGCGCGCAAAACTCCCCGTAGCGTCCGGCCCCCCTGCCGGACGTTTCGCGTGGGGCTGCTCCCTGCCCGACACCATCCCCGCTTGCTTTGCCGCCCGACCCGACTATCCTGAATCGGTCGTTCCCGATCCCGCACCCGTGAGACCCTGTCATGGCCAAACCCCTCAGCGACGAGGAAATCCAGACCGCCGAGAATATCTTTCGGGAATACCTTCGCGACCGCGGGCTCAAGTACACCCCCGAGCGGCAGACCCTGCTCCGCGAGGTCCTCGGCACCGACGAGCACTTCGAGGCCGAACAGCTTCTCATCGCCCTGCGCCAGACCGGCCGGCGCGTGGCCAAGGCCACCATCTACCGTACCCTCCCCCTGCTGGTACAGTGCGGCATCATCAAGCAGGTGCAGTTCGGCGACAAGATGACCCACTACGAGCACACCTTCGGGCAGGATCCCCACGATCACATGGTCTGCCGCAGGTGCCGCCGCATCATCGAGTTCGACAGCGCCGACGTCGAGCGCCTCCGCACCATCCTGGCCACCCGCAATCGCTTTCACGCCATCGCCCACCGCTTCCAGATCACCGGATTATGCTGGGAGTGCGTGCAGGCCTGCCCCGCGGCCCAGCGGCCTTTCATTCCCATGCAGGATGAGAGCAAGTGAACCCCTGCGTCACGCCCCGCTGTGACGCCGCGCCTGCCGTCGTTTGACTCCGCGCCGGTACCAGATCACCGGCAGCGCCCACGCGTACGGGCGCAACGCAATCCACGACGCCGCCCAGCCGATCCCCGCCCCCGCCAGGCAGTCGCTCGGCCAGTGGGCCCCGTCGATGACCCGTGAACCGGCGCAGCCGAAAGCCAGCCCCAGGAGGATCCACCTCAGCCGCGGGTAGAACCACGCCAGCGTCATCCCGATCGCGAACGCCGCCGACGAGTGCCCCGACGGGAACGACTGCGTCGCCGCGCTGTCGTTGCCCGGAAGCCAGCCGATCCACGTGTCGCCCCCGGTCAGGTCGCCGGGATGCGCCAGGTCCACGCCCCGCTTGAGCACCGTCTTGGGCCGTTCCCGTGCCAGCACATGCTTGGTCGCCTGGTTGGCGCCTTCCGAGAGAATGACCGTCAGCAGCACCGTGGGGATGATCAGCCATCGTCGGCGATCGAGACGGGCGATGACCAGCAGAATGGCCGCGATGGGGACGATCTGGGCGAAGTCGCGGAACCCCTCGACGATCTGACGGGACTTGCCGTCCAGTTCCGCGGGCAGCAGGCGATACCGCCACGCCATCACCGCGAAATCGAAGTGAGTCAGCACCAGGACGGAGACCGCGAATACGCCCCAGACCGCGCCGCGAACCAGCCAGTCACGGCGGGTCATCTCCCGTGGAAGCGGAAAGACAATCTCATCCGGCCCGGGCGGAGTCAACGGCGGTGGGGGCGGCGGCACGTGCATGACTGACCGGCATTATCCGGGCCCGCTTCGGCAAAGCAACGCCCGCTCCCGCCGTGCGCCCGCGCCCAGCGACCAGAACATCACCCCCAGCGCCAGCAGCATGTGTACCCCCGCCAGCCGCGCCATCGGCCACGCCAGCAGGGGCAGCCCCGCCAGCCACGCCGCCTGCAGCACCTCGGCGACTCCCCAGCGCACACCGGCCTGCCGGTCACGCCAGACAACAACACCCAGCCACGCCAGCGGCGGCAGCAGCAGCACGAAGTAGTGCGTCCAGAAGATGGGCACGAACGCAATCACGCCGATCAGCCAGCCGGACCATTCGGCCAGTGTCGGCGGGCCCGCCCGGTGGCGCCATGCCTGGACCAGCAGGACCATCAGCAGGCTCACTGCGAGAACCCGGTACAGCCAACCCGCGGCGACCGGCGACAGGTCCAGCAGGCCCAGGCGCGGCGAGGACGCCTCAGCCGGCATCGCTGGAGCGGTCTCGTCGCCCGTTGTCCACCGCGCCATGACCGCGGCCAGGCTCTGGTTATTCGCCCGCAGGTACGAGGAGGGCCCGCTGCGGAACAGCAGGTGGCCCCCGCCGGTATCCGCCTGGCCTGCATATCGCTCCGATCCGCGAACGCGATCCAGCCAGTGCCGATGAGCGCGAACCGTCCCCTCCCACCCGAATGCGAAGAGGCTCAACCCTCCCGCCAGCACTACAAAGCTGGCCAGCGCCATGATCGCCTCGCGCCACTGCCGGCGAACCAGCCAGTACCCCACGAAAATCAGCGGATAGAGTTTGATCACTCCCGCCACGGCAACCGCCAGCCCCGCCGTCGTGCGCCGCCCGCCGGCGGTTCGTTCCCACGCCAGCAGGCACAACCCCAGCACCAGCACGTTGACCTGCCCCAGTGCGATCGTGCCCACGGCGAACGGCAGCACCAGCACGATCGGCCACACCCGCGTGAGTGTGAACGGCGCGATCTCGTTCGGAAGTCGGAATCGTTCCGCGCAGCGGCGAACGATCCACTCCAGCACCACCACGTTCACCACTGCCACCAGCAGAGCGCTGATCGGCAGCGGCCAGATCATCAGCGGGATCATCAGCACCGCGAACGCCGGCAGGTAATAGCGGATGCCGAACGCGCCGGGCAGTTCATCCGCCCGCCAGATGCGCTGGATATCGTCGTGAAAGCCGACCAGGTCGGCGTCGCCCGCGGACGCCCGCCACACGGCGTAGGCGACCAGCAGCGCCGCGGCGGCCGGCCCCAGGCTCAGCCGCCACCTTCGCTGCCGCGCCGGCGAATTCGCCTGGGTCAACTGCTGCTGCGCTCCAGGTAGGTGTACCCCTCGAGCCCGCGCTCGTACTGCTCCAGGAAGTGCCCGGCCTCCTCGAAGGAGATCATGCCGGCCCGGACGGCCGCTTCGACCGAGTGGCGCAGCCGGTGGGTCAGGTTGTCGGTGGAATACTGCACGCCCTGCAGGACCTCCTTGACCGTGTCGCCCTTGACCACGTGGTCAATGCGGTAGCCGCCTTCCGGATCGATGTGCACGTGAACCGCGTTGGTGTCGCCGAACAGGTTGTGCATGTCGCCGAGGATCTCCTGGTACGCGCCGGTGATGAACACGCCCAGGATGTAGTCCGCGCCGTTGATCGGATGCAGTTCCAGCACCGCCTTGACGTCGCGCAGATCGATGAACTTGTCGATCTTGCCGTCCGAGTCACAGGTGATGTCCGCCAGCGTCGCCCGCCGCGTCGGCTCCTCGTTGAGCCGGTGGATCGGCAGGATCGGGAAGAGCTGCTGCACCGCCCAGAAGTCCGGCAGCGACTGGAAGCAGGAGAAGTTGCAGAAGTACGTGTCCGACATCGTACGTTCCAGCCCCTCCAGGTCGTCGGGAACGTAGTCCGCCTCGCGGACGATGCGCAGGATTTTCTGCCCGCAGGACCAGAAGATCGACTCGGCCAGGCTGCGCTCCTGCAGCGAGAGGTAGCCGTGACGGAACAGGCTCATGCACTCGTCGCGGTAGTGCAGCGCGTCGTGGTAGCTCTCCTGGAAGTTCTTCCGGGTGATGTTCTTGTGCACCTCGGCCAGGTTGACCAGCGGGTCGGGCGTCTCCTCCGGGAATGCCGCGGGAATCTCCGCGTCCCCGAACGAACTGGTGCCCAGCACGTTGAACACCAGCACCGAGTGGTGGGCCGTGATCGCCCGCCCCGACTCCGAGACGATGATCGGGTGCGGCACCTCGGCCCCGTCGCAGATCTCCATGATCGCCCCGACGATGTCGTTGGCGTACTCCTGCATGGAGTAGTTCATGCTGCTGGAAAAGTTGGACTGCGAGCCGTCGTAGTCCACCGCCAGGCCGCCGCCCACGTCGAAGAACCGCATGTTGGCCCCCAGCTTCTGCATCTCCACGTAGATGCGACACGCCTCTTCCAGGCCCATGCGGATCGAGCGGATGTTGGTGATCTGGCTGCCCAGGTGAAAGTGCAGCAGCTCCAGGCAGTCCAGCATGTCGTTGGCCTTGAGGAACTCGATCGCCTGCACCATCTCCGACACGTTGAGCCCGAACTTGGAGCGGTCGCCGCCGGAGGATTCCCAGCGCCCCGAGCCGCGACTGGACAGCTTGGCCCGGATGCCGATGCGCGGGACCACGTTCAGCTTGCGGGCCAGCTCCACGATCAGCGGCAGCTCGCTGAACTTCTCCACCACCGGGATTACGCTGCGCCCCAGCTTGGTCGCCAGCAGCGCCATCTCCACGTATTCCTCGTCCTTGTAGCCGTTGCAGATCACCAGCGACTCGGTCGAGTCGAGCATCGCCAGCACCGCCAGCAGTTCCGGCTTGGAACCGGCTTCCAGACCGAACTGGTACGGCTTGCCGTAGGCCACGATCTCCTCGACCACCTGGCGCTGCTGGTTGACCTTGATCGGGTACACGCCCAGGTAGCGGCTCTTGTAGCCGTACTCGCGGATGGCCGTGATGAATGCCTCGTTGAGCGCCTCCACGCGGGCCCGCAGGATGTCCGAGAACCGGATCAGGATGGGCAGTTGGATGCCCCGGCGCTGCAGCTCGTCGACGATCTGCTTCAGGTCCGCCGTGGCCTTGTCCGGACCGAACGGGTGAACCTGGACGTTGCCGGCGGGGTTGATCGAAAAGTACGGCGTCCCCCAGTTGCGCACGTTATACAGCTCCATCGCGTCATTGATGGACCACGTGCGCATGGCGTCGGACTTTTTGAACACCGGGTTCTGTGTCTTTCCCATCGTGGTGGCGGCCCTCTCAACCGGATGCCGGAGCGTCAAGACCGTACCGCGGCTTCGTGCGGTCGTGGGTAAACGAACCATTGTTACATCATCGCCGCCGGATGCAAGCCCCCGCGAAAGATAAACCACCCCCGGGGCCTGTGACACCTTCGGCGGGCGCGGATTTGGGTGGCACCCGCTCGCGCCTTCGCCACGGCCTGATGAGTACATCAGACCGTGCCCCCGCCTGCCCGATCCGCGATCCGACTGGAGGTCCGGGCGGCGTCTTGACTCGGCTGACCCGGGTTTGTAGAAACAACGGCGTTGGCGCGGGTGATGAGACCGCGACCGTGCTGTTTGCCGCGGCGATTGTGGAAGACGTCACCGGCCTGGGTGGATCGGGTCGGCAACTCGTGAAGTCGGAGACCCTCCGGTGAAAGCCCTGACCCGCCTGTTGACTCGTGCGGCCCTGTTGATTCTCGGACTCAACTCCGTCGCCATGGCCCAGCAGAGCCCCGCCGACGGCCCCTTCTACTGTCCGCCGCTGGACTGGTTCCTGACCCCGACGCTGCTCGATGTCTTCCTGTACCCGGGGATCACCTTCAGTTGACGCGAGTTGCCCGCGCGGCCCTGCCCCCAGGGCGTCCTCCAGCAGGCAGGATCACCACAGCAGCTCACAGGGGATGACGCGCCATGCTCGTCTATCTGGTTCGACATGCCATCGCCGTCCCCCATGACAGCCCGGGCGTCAGCGGAGATGCCGAACGCGAGCTGACCCCCGAAGGCATCCGCAAGATGCGCCGGCATGTCCTCGCCCTGAAGAAGCAGCGCGTCAAGCTCGACCGCGTCTGGAGCAGCCCGCTGATCCGGGCCCGGCAGACCGCCGACCTGCTGGTCGAAGGACTCAAGGTCGCCGCCGGCGTCGAATTGGTTCGAGAAATGGCCCCCGGCGTCGATGCCGATCGGCTGTTCAAACTCCTCGACCGTCACACCCACCTGACCGGTGTCGCCCTCGTCGGCCACGAACCGGACATGGGCGAACTCGCCTCGCTGCTGCTGTGCGGCCACCGCACCGCCGCCATCCCCTTCAAGAAGGGCGCCGTCGCCTGTCTCGACGTCGCCGACTTCAAACCCCCCACCCGCGGCCAGCTCCTCTGGCTCCTGACCCCCAGGCAGATGGCCGCCATCGCCTGATCCCCTTTCTCACTTCCCCTTCCCCATCCGCTCCAGCTTCCCGTGCAGAAACTTCAGATGATGATCCAGGTGGTCGCAGTAGCTGACCACCAGCCGCGAAAGCGTCACCTTCCCGGCCACATTGTGCGTGCCGAAGCGCTGGAACGTAGCGGCATCCAGCGCCCCCAGCACCCGGCCCATCTGCCGCCGCCCGATCTCGAAATATGCCAGCGCGTCGTCGAGATCCTGCTGGCCGTAGCACAACCGCTCGATGTACCGGTTCTCGTCGGCGCTCAGCAGCGTCGGATTGTCCTCGGCGATGACCCGCTTCATGCGGTCCAGCGCGATCGCGTCCATGTCCACCAGGTGCAGCACCAGCTCGCGAATCGACCACTTCCCCGGACCCGGCCGGGCATCGAGATCACCGTCGGTCAGCCCCGTCACGGCCTCGCGCAGCACCTGCCCACCGTTCACAAACCGCTCGATCGTGCTCCGCTCCATCGCTGACTCCTCCCGGCCTGAACGCCGGTTTCGGGAACCTCGCTGTGCCAACCATCCAGGCGGCGATCATATACCGAACCCGCCGCCCGGGGACACCTCCCCTGCCGCGCCGCGGACTTGCGTCCTGGCGGTTCTCCGTCGATACTGCCGGTGAGTCGTCAAGGTCAGATCGGCGGAGTCGTCTTCCGTGAGCCGGTTCATCCGCTCAACCCCGCCGCGAGCGTGTCCCCAGAATCACGGAGCTTCGATCATGCCCAAACCCACCCGCAGAAACGTCCTCCAATCCGCCGCCACCGCCTCCGTCGCCGCCATCGGCTTCCCCTACTTCGTGCCCGCCACCGTCCTGGGCAAGGACGGCGGCACCGCTCCCAGCAACCGCCTCAACCTCGGCGCCATCGGCACCGGCGGCAAGGGCTCCGACGACGCCCGCAGGCTGATGAAAGCCGGCGCCCACTGCGTGGCCGTCTGCGACGTCGACGCCAGGAACCGCGGCGCGATGCGCAACGAGGTCAACAAGGCCTACGGCAACGAGGACTGCAGGGAATACAACGACTTCCGCGAGCTCATCGCCCGCGACGACATCGACATCGTCAGCGTCGGCACCCCCGACCACTGGCACGGGCTCATCTCCATCGCCGCCGCCAACGCCGGCAAGGACATCTACTGCCAGAAGCCCCTGGTCAACTCCATCGCCGAGGGACGCGGCGTGGTCGACGCCGTCCGCAAGAACAAGGTCGTCCTCCAGACCGGCAGCCAGGAACGCTCCGGCTCCAACGCCCGCTACGCCGCCGAGCTGGTCCGCAACGGCCGCATCGGCCGCCTCCACACCATCCGCATCAACCTGCCCTGCGACGACGGACATCACAAGAAGGTCCTGGAAGTCAACAAGCAGGGCATGCCCCCGGAGATGCCCGTCCCCGACGGCTTCGACTACGACTTCTGGCTCGGCCACACCCCCAAGGTGCCCTACACCGAACTCCGCTGCCACTTCTGGTGGCGGTTCATCCTCGCCTACGGCGGCGGCGAGATGACCGACCGCGGCGCCCACGTCATCGACATCGCCCAGCTCTGCAACAACACCGACGAGACCGGGCCCGTCGAAGTCTGGGCCGAGGGCCAGCGCTCCGAAACCGGGCTCTACAACGCCTTCATGGAGTACCGCTTCGAGAACCGCTTCGCCAACGGCGTCACCATGATCGGTGCCAGCGAAGGCCAGCGCGGTCTCAAGCTCGAGGGCGACAACGGCTGGATCTTCATCCACATCCACGGCGGCAAGCTCGAAGCCAGCGATCCGGAGATCCTCCAGGAGAAGATCGACGACCAGGAGATCCAGGTCGGCCGCAGCCCCGGCCACTACGAGAACTTCATCCATTGCGTCAAGACCCGGCATCAGCCGGTGGCGACCGCCGAGATCGGCCATCGCACCGCCACCATCTGCCACCTGAACAACATCGCCATGCTCCTCGGCGGCAAGCGCTTCCGCTGGGATCCCGGTATCGAGAAGTCCGACAGCGACCAGGTCAACGCCCTGCTCAGCCCCAGGATGCGCTCGCCCTGGCACCTGTGAGAGGTGTTGCGCAAGTCAGGGAGTGCGGCAGTTTCATTGCCGCACGTGCAGGGTGGGTCATGCCCGCCACTTCCGCGCAACTGACGCCGCCCACATGGGTTGAACCCACATGAAACTCACCGAAATCCGCGACGCCTTCCTCCGCGGCGGTGTCATCCCCGCCCATCCGCTGGCGCTGACCGCCGCCCGCAAACTCGACGAACGCCGCCAGCGGGCCCTGACCCGCTACTATCTCGACGCCGGTGCCGCCGGCATCGCCGTGGGCGTCCATACCACCCAGTTCGCCATCCGCGATCCCAAGGTCGGCCTGCTCGATCCCGTGCTTCGCCTCGCCGCCGCCGAGGTCCTCGCCCGCCGCGCCGCCACGAAATCGCCCCACCCGCCGCTGCTCATCGCTGGCATCTGCGGCCCCACCGACCAGGCCGTTGCCGAGGCCTCCCTCGCCCGCGACATCGGCTACGACGCCGGCCTGCTCAGCCTGTCCGCCTTCAGGGACGATCCCGTCGACACCCTCATCGACCACGTCCGCACCGTCTCCGAGATCATCCCGGTCATGGGCTTCTATCTCCAGCCGGCCGTCGGCGGGCGCATCCTGCCCTACGATTTCTGGCGCCGCTTCGCCGAGATCGACCGCGTGGTCGCCATCAAGATGGCCCCCTTCAACCGCTACCAGACCCTCGACGTGGTCCGCGCCGTGGCCGCCGCCGGCAGCGCCGGCGAGATCGCCCTCTACACCGGCAACGACGACAACATCATCCCCGACCTCCTCACCCGCTTTTCCCTCCCGGAACCCGGCGGCATGGCCGACCAGCGCATCGTCGGCGGCCTGCTCGGCCACTGGGCCGTCTGGACCCGCCGCGCGATCACCCAGCTCGCCGCCATCCGCGCCGCTGACCTCAAGGCCGAGCGATCCCCCGCCGGAGCCCCCAGCGCCCCCCTGGCCGAGCTGCTCGCCCTCGGGGTCCAGGTCACCGACGCCAACGCCGCCTTCTTCGACGCCGCCAACGGCTTCGCCGGATGCATCGCCGGGCTCCACGAGGTGCTCCGCCGTCAGCGCCTCCTCGAAGGCCGCTGGTGCCTCGATCCCGGCGAGGATCTCTCCCCGGGACAGATGGAGGAGATCGACCGCGTCTACGCCGCCTACCCCCACCTCAACGACGACGAGTTCGTCGCCGAGCACCGCGACCGCTGGCTGAGTTGACCCCAACGTTGCAGAAAAGATCAACCACAGAGAAACTAAGGCCACGAAGCAGACAGCGCTACCGCATCTAAATCGCCCGCCCCCGCCTGGCGCGTTCAGGAACGTGGGTTGAGCAAACGAATCGGCATTCCGTCATCTGGACGGAACCACATTTGCGGGCCAGGAATCGCGTT
>CAYVVX010000078.1:0-12672 GCA_964455315.1 uncultured Planctomycetales bacterium
GGCCATGGGGACATCGCGGCTGTCACCGCATCTGCACTTCGGCGAGATCGGCCCGCGGCAGATTCGCCAGGCGGTGCTGGAGCGGCTGGCCCGCGCCCGGGGCGACACCCTGGATGCGGGCGCGGAGGTCTACCTGCGCGAGATCGGCTGGCGCGAGTTCGCGCATCACCTGCTGTTTCATTTCCCGGAGACCCCGGCCGAGCCGCTCAACGAAAGGTTCCGCGGGTTTCCCTGGTCCGACCCCGAGCGCGGCAGGGGCCGCAAGACCCCCAGCGGCGGCCTCAAGGTCGGTCCTGCCGAAGCCCTGGCCGCCTGGCAGCGCGGCCGCACCGGCTTCCCCATGGTCGACGCCGGCATGCGCGAGCTGTGGCACACCGGCTGGATGCACAACCGCGTGCGCATGATCGTGGCGTCTTTCCTGGTCAAGGACCTGCTGATCCCCTGGCAGGCAGGGGCGGCCTGGTTCTGGGACACGCTGGTGGACGCCGACCTGGCCAACAACACGCTCGGCTGGCAGTGGACGGCCGGTTGCGGCGCCGACGCGGCGCCGTTCTTCCGCGTGTTCAACCCGGTGGGGCAGGGCGAGAAGTTCGACCCGGGCGGAGACTACGTTCGCCGCTGGGTGGAGGAGCTGCGCGACTGGAAGGGCGACGACATCCACCAGCCGTTTGACGACGATGCCGATGCCCTGTTCAGAAGTGGGGGGCGCGAAGTGGGAGAGCCATACCCGGCGCCAATCGTGGATCATGCGATGGCCAGAGATCACGCCCTGGCCGAATATCGGAAGCTCCGGCGCTGACCGGCACGGGACAGTCGCAAACGCTTCCGTTATTCTGCCGGTCATGAGCTCGACCCCCAACACGCCATCGGACGCCCAGCCGGTTCGCTATGCCACCGCGCCTCCACCGGTCAGGCCGGGCCCGGGCCTGCTCAGTTCCGAGGACTGGTGGGCGGTGTGGATCGGCTTTGCCCTGATCGGCCTGGTTGTCGCGCTGCACGTGGGCGGTCATCCGCTGGCCGTGCCGAAGATCGGCGCATGGTTGTCCAACCCCACCGACAGTCTGCCGGCCCACTCGATGTACACGATTGGCGGCGTGTTTGCCGGATTCGCCGCCCTGGTCACCGGGGCACTGTGGGTCATGGGCCGGCCGGTTCGCTTGTTCCCGCCTGGTTTCTGCGTCGTGTTCCTGCTGGTGATCGTCGCCATGCTGCTGGGCAGCCAGGAGCGGATCAAGTCGCTCGGGCTGGAGTACGAGCTGTGGGCCATCGTGCTGGGACTGATCGTGTCCAATACCATCGGGACGCCGCTCTGGCTGCTGGCCGGGGCCCGCTCGGAGCTGTTCATCAAGATCGGGCTGGTGCTGATGGGGGCGGAGATCCTGTTCGGCAACATCGTCGAACTCGGGGTCCCCGGATTGGTGGTCGCCTGGGGGGTGACGCCGATCGCGGTCATCTTCATGTACCTGTTCGGCACCCGTTTCCTGAAGATGACCTCTCGCTCGCTGGTCATGGTCATCGCCTGTGCCACCAGCGTGTGCGGGGTGAGTGCGGCCATTGCCTCCGCCGCCGCCTGCCGGGCGAAGAAAGAGGAGCTGACCCTGGCCGTGGGACTGAGCATGTTGTTCACGGTTCTCATGATGATCGGCATGCCGTACCTGGCCGTCGCGATGGGGCTTGAACCGCACGTGGGCGGCGCGTGGATCGGGGGGACGGTCGACTCGACCGGCGCGGTGGCGGCCGCGGGGGCCATCGCCGGCCCGGTGGCGGAGAAGACCGCGGTGGTCATCAAGATGATCCAGAACGTGCTGATCGGCATCATCGCGTTCGTCATCGCGGTGTACTGGGTGTCGGCGGTGGACCGCGACCCATCCGGCCCGCGTCCATCGGTGGTGGAGGTCTGGCGGCGGTTTCCGAAGTTCGTGCTCGGCTTCCTGGTGGCGTCACTGCTGTTCTCCTTCGTGCTGACGCCGGGGATGGGCTCGGATGCGGTCAAGGCGCTGACCGGCGCCACCAAGGGGCTGCGGAGCTGGTGGTTCGCGCTGGCGTTCGTGTCCATCGGGCTGGAGTCCAATTTCCGCCAGCTCGCCGCCCAGATGAGCCGCGGCAAGCCGCTGGTTCTCTACGTGGTCGGGCAGTCGTTCAACATCGTGCTGACCCTCGCGGCGGCGTACCTGGCGTTCGAGGTGCTGTTCAAGCCGGCGGCGGGATAGCGCGCCGGGAGCCGGGAAGGGGTCCCTGGAAAGCCGTTACCGCCGGGCGTTTGCGTCCTTTCCTTCCGGCGGTATCATGCTCCCCGGCTACCTGCCTGGAGGGTCCCATGACTGGTGACGACACCGTCAACGCGCTGCGCGAAGCGGTGCGGCTTTCGCCTGACAACCTGCCGCTGCGCCGCCACCTGGCCGAGACCCTGGCCTCGCTCGGCAAGCATGAGGAAGCCGAGCGCGAGTTTCGCGAGGCCCTGGCCGCCGCACCGCACGACCTGCGGCTCAAGATCGGTCTGGCCACCACCTTCTACCAGCAGAAGAAGAACAGCCACGCCCTGGTCATCGTCGAGGAGCTGCTCAAGCTCGCTGGCACGCCCGGCGAGGCCTACCTGCTCCACGCCCGCCTGCTGATTCGTGCCGGCGACGTCGACCGGGCCATCCGTCAGTACCGCAAGGCCGTCGACGCCGACCCCGAGGTGGCTGACGACGCCCTCGAACAGCGGCTGGGACTCGAGGCGGATGAAGAGGACCCCGGCGAGATCGTGGACGGCAAGGTTCGGCTGGCCGATGGCGGCCGTGGCGGTGACGACCTGGCCCTGCCGGAGCGGCCCAAGATCACCTTCGCCGATGTCGGCGGCATGGAACAGCTCAAGGATGAGATCCGCATGAAAATCATCCTGCCGCTGTCCCATCCCGAACTCTACGCGGCCTACGGCAAGGCCACCGGGGGCGGCATCCTCATGTACGGCCCGCCGGGCTGCGGCAAGACGCACCTGGCGAGGGCGACGGCCGGCGAGATCAAGGCCGGCTTTCTTTCGGTGGGCATCAGCCAGGTGCTGGACATGTGGCTGGGCAACAGCGAGCGCAACCTGCACGAGCTGTTTGATCAGGCCCGCATGACCCGGCCGTGCGTGCTGTTCTTCGACGAGGTGGACGCCCTGGGCGCCAGCCGCTCGGACATGCGCCAGTCGGCCGGCCGGCAACTCATCAACCAGTTCCTCGCCGAACTTGACGGCGTGGAGCGGTCCAACGAGGGCGTGCTCATCCTGGCCGCGACCAATGCCCCGTGGCACCTGGACACGGCCTTCCGCCGCCCGGGGCGGTTTGACCGCATCCTGTTCGTGCCCCCGCCGGACTCACCGGCGCGATCGTCGATCCTGTCGCTGCTCTGTCGCGGCAAGCCCTGCGAGACCATCGACTTCGACCATCTCGCCAGGAAGACCGAGGGTTTCTCCGGCGCGGACATGAAGGCGGTCGTCGACGTGGCGGTCGAGGAGAAGCTGCGCCAGGCGATGCGCACCGGCAAGCCCGAGCCGCTGTCCACGAAGGATCTGCTCAGCGCGGCGAAGAGCGTCCGCCCTTCCACCCGCGAGTGGTTCTCCACCGCCCGCAACTACGCGCTCTATTCCAACCAGGGCGGGCTCTACGACGACATCCTGAGGTACCTGAAACTCTCATGAGCCGCCGCTTCGACCGCGCCATCGTCTGCCTGCAGCAGTCGCGCTACGACCTGGCCGAGACCGAGCTGCGCCAGGCCCTGGCCGAAGACCCGGATCACGGGCCGGCCCATGCCCTGCTGTCCCTGTGCATGCTGGAGCGGGAAAGCTACGGCGACGCGACGCTGGAAGCGCAGACGGCCGTACATCTGGCGCCGGATTTCCCGTTGGCCCACTACTGCCTGGCCCGGGTGTTCGAGGCTCGCAACCGTTTCGCCGAAGCCCGGGCGGCACTGGCGGAGGCGATCCGGCTGAACCCCGAGGCGGCCGATCACTTCGGCCTGCTGACGTCGATCGCCATGCAGGAGAAGAAGTACGCGGAGGCCCTGAAGCACGCCGAGCACGGTTTGAGCCTGGAGCCGGACCATCTCGGCTGCACCAATCTTCGCGGCATGGCGTTGGTGCATCTCGGCCGGCACGGCGAGGCCCGGCAGGCGATGGACAAGGCCCTGTCGGGAAGCCCCGACGACGCCTTCACGCACGCCAACCGCGGCTGGGCCCTGCTGCACACCGGCGCCACGGTGCCGGCGATGGAGCATTTCCGCGAGGCCCTGCGGCTGGACCCGGGCATGGACAGCGCCCGCCACGGCATTGTCGAGGCCCTCAAGGCCCGCAACTTCATCTATCGCTGGCTGCTGCGATGGTTTCTATGGATGTCCCGCCTGAGCGGCAGAGCCCAGTGGGGGGTCATCATCGGGCTGTACGTGGGGTTTCGAATCGTCCGCGGCCTGGCCACGAGCAATCCCGGATGGTCGCCGTACCTGATGCCGATCATTGTTGCCTACCTGCTCTTCGCGGTGATGACCTGGGTCGGCCACCCGCTCTTCAACTTGCTGCTGCGGTTCAGCAGGTTCGGGCGGCTGGTGCTCATGCCCGAGGAAATCCGCCGAACCAATGTCATGGCCGGGATGGTCCTCGGCGCGCTCCTCCTGGGGGGCTTGTTCTTTCTGACCGCATCGCCCGCCCTGGCCCTGGCGGCCATCGGCTGTGCGCTGTTGATGGTGCCGGTGACTGGGACGATGGGCATGGGCGTGGGCTGGCCGCGAAGAGTGATGACGCTGTACACGGCGGCCCTGGGGCTGGTGATGCTGGCGGGCGTATCGCTGCCACCGCTGATGGAAGGATCACAGCCGGACTTGGCCGAGGACGTGTTCGTCTACGCGCTGGTGGCCTTGATCCTCGGCGTTGGCATGGGCTTCCCGCTGCTGTCGAACGCGCTGGGGCAGGTGACGGTGCGGAAGTAGCCGGGTTGGCGTTTGCATCTGCCGAGCCGGGGATTCTTCAGGGCTTTTCCCCAACCTCCGCGCTTCCCGGGCTGCTCATGCCGCCGGGCGGGTGGCGAGCTGCTCAGTGAGGATGCGCACGGCCTCCTCAAGCTGCGGGTCGATCATGATCTCGACCCGGCCGGCCGGGGCGGTGGCGGGAGATTCGTCGGTTTCGTCCCCTTCCGCCTCTGTGGGGTCGCCGGTTTCGGCCTGGTTGGAAGTGTCCTGCCCGTTGTCAGCACCGCCGGCGGGCTCCTCATCCGTTTCGGAAACGACTTCGGCCGGTCGGCTGCCGTTCTCACCATCGTCGTACATCTGCATGTGCAGGTACACGCGCTGCTGGGCGGCGATCATTTCTGCGCGCTGTTCGGGGGTCAGGGCCACGCTGACGTCGGGAACCACCCCCTTGCCGTGGATGCGTTCACCGTTGGGCAGGTAGTAGTACGCGGTGGTCAGCTTCATCGCCCCCATGTCGCCGTCCGAACCCTGGATGGGGATCAGTTCCTGGACACTGCCCTTCCCAAAGGTGGTTTCGCCCACCAGCACCGCACGCTTATGGTCGTGCAGGGCGCCGGACAGGATCTCCGACGCGCTGGCCGAGCCCTTGTTGACCAGCACCACCACCGGGAAGTTCGGGTAGGTGCCCTCGGCCTGGGCGGTGTAGGGCTTCTCGATGGTGTTCTTGCCGCGGGTGCTGACGATCATCCCGGAGGTGAGGAAGCGGTTGGCGATGCGAACGACCACGTCGAGCAGGCCGCCGGGGTTGTCGCGCAGGTCGATGATCAGCCCGCGCATCTTGTGCTCGGTGAGCAATGCGTGCAGCGGCTCGTCGAACTGGCGGTCGGTCTGTCCCTCGAAGTCGGAGATGCGGATGTAGCCGATGCCCGCCCGGGGGTCGAGCAGGTAGTCCCACTTCCCGTCCTCGGTGCGGGCCCAGCCGCGGACCGTGTTCACCGTCACCAGCCCGCGGCGGACCACCTTGTCGAAGGTCCGGGCGGTCGAGGGGCGGTGCAGGGTCAGCTTGACCTTGGTGCCCTCGCGCCCGGCGATGCGGTCGATGTTCTCGATGAAACTGCTTTTGGCGGCGTCCTGCCCGTCGATCTTGAGGATCAGATCCTCGGCCAGGATGCCGGCCAGGTGGGCGGGGCTGCCCTCGATGGGGCTGATGACGCGAAGCTCGCCGGTGGGCAACTGCTCGACGCCGACGCCGATGCCGTAGAACTGCCCCTCGGTGCGCTTGAGCACCTGCTTGTACTCGTCGGCATCGTAGTAGGTGCTGTAGGGGTCCAGCCGCCTGAGCATGCCGTCGATGGCCCCGCGGACCAGCACTTCGTCGTCGACCTCGTCCACGTAGCGCTTGAGGACGTGCACGCGCACGTCGAGCAGGGGGCGGAAGTCGGTGTAGAGCTGGTCGCGGCGGGAGATGATCTCCGGCGCCTGCCAGAGCAGGATCGCGGTGACCGTGCCGATGGCGATCCATACGATGTTGCGCTTGGGCATGACGGCTCCGGTGCGAACCCACGCATCAGGAAGCGGATCGCCCGGCGGGTGTCCGCGCCTGCGGCTGACCTTCCGGCGGGGCTTCGCTCAAAGGGCGGGATTGTAGGGGAAGCGGCGGGGGAATGTAAGGCGGGGGAGGGTGGAAGCGCGCTTGCATGGGTACCCTGGGCACGCGTGCCCTGGCGACCAGCTACCGGTTTTCGGCCGGCGTCCGAAAGGGGCCCTGGTGTGCAGCGATGGTAGAGCGGACGGGGTGGTTCTCGCGGAGGCGCGTAAGAGAAGGTTGCCCGCAGAACACTTAGTGCGGGTCCTGGCCTCAATTAGAGGTATTTCACACCTGCGAGACGCCGAGAACGCGAAGAATATGGAGGATCTGAGATTTGAGACGGCAGATCGGGCATCGCGGGTCCGGCTTTGACGTTCATATCCAGCGCCTGGGATCTGAGTTGCGGCTTCCCGCCGCGGAGAATCTTCGCGGGATGCGAAGATTCTGATCGATAGCAGCGCGGATGGACACGGATGAATCCTGGTTCTCTATCTGCAATGCCATCCATCAGATTCTGCGCGGGCCGCGAAGAACGGATTTCACGCTGGATTGGGTTGCGGGTAAGGCCCGCGCCAAGCCAATCCGCGTGATCTGCGGACGAAATAATGGAGACTGTAGCATGTTTGCAGAGCAATTATTCCATAAGTCCTTCTTTAAGAAGGAGTTCCGTTCATGGATCGCCTTTGCCACAGGGCGTCAGAGACTCCGCTGCGGCGATAACGTCGCTGCCCCTGTGATTCAGGGCATCCGACCGCTCCGCACCGTCGACAAAGGGCCGGTCTGCTCTGTAATGATGCTATAGACTCAAATAATGAATGTCCCCCTCTTGCTCTCGACGTTCCCTTCGCACGTCAACGAATGGACGCACTCCCGGATGCCGTTCGACATGCCCCAGCCATTACGCAGTGCTCATCCCCAGCAGCTTCCCGATCACGTTCTCCTGCGGGTACGCATGCCCCAGGTGCTGGCGGAAGCCTTCGCCGTAACGCTTGTTGATGAGCTTGCCGCGCTCCTCACCGGTTCGCTTCATCATCTCGATGTACTCGTCCATGTTGTGGTGGGCCCGCAGCCACTCGCGCTGCGAGGCGTGGCAGGCCAGCATCTTCACCTTGGTCTCCATCACCGTGGAGACGTCCACCACGAAATCCGGCGTGGAGGGCGTACCCATCGGATCCTTCAGCTCCACGGGGTCGGCGTAGTACAGCGCCGGAACGTGTTCGCAGCGGGTCGCCGGGTTCGCCGCGTGGGTCATGCAGTTGGGCGCCGGTGCCGCGAAGCAGGCCGTCCGCACCAGCCGGCTGGTGTTCTCATGGTCGATCATGTAGTCGGCCGGGGCGTGGGTGATGACGATGTCCGGCTTGGTCAGCCGCAGGATCTCAATGAACCGGCGCAGGGTGGGCTCGTCGTACATCACGAACAGATCCCTGGACCGCCCGGCGTGGTACTCCGCGCCGATGACCGCCGCGGCGTTGCGGGCTTCCTGGTTGCGGATGCGGGCGATCTCGTCCGGCCGCTCGACCATGGTGCCGCAGTCACCGCTGGTCGCGGTGGCGATGGCGATCTCGCAGCCGGCCTCCTGCTGCAGGCGGATCAGCGTGCCGGCGCAGTTGATCTCGACGTCATCGGGGTGGGCCATGAAGGCCAGTACTCTGGTGGGCATGTCGTAGGACTCCAGGTAAGGTCGATCCGTGAATGTCCGATATCATGCGGGCCGCGGCGGCGAAGGTCCGCGTCCGTTCCACAAGGCGGCGGTATTGTAACCAACCCGGGGGGCGGTGACACATACGTCGGTCGAGTCGCGACGTGGTCTCCCGTTCCGAGCCGGGACCGTGAGGGAGCGTCGCCCGGCAGACCGTCGGTGGACGGGCTCCATCGCGTGGACCATCGAACAGGGCGGAGTATGATGAGCCTGCGGATTCCCCGCGCGAGGAGCCTGTTCATGCGATCGAGAATCATCCAGCGCTGTGCCGTGGCCTTCGCGTCGGATCGGGTTCGCGTCGGGACACGGTGGGTGCTCGTCGCGGTGCTCTGCGGCGCCGGGGCAGCGATTGGCCAATCGCCGCTGCCGCGCGGTGAGCGCAGCCCGGAGCCGCTGGCGACTCCCCATTTTCCCTCGCGGCTGCACGCCTTCATCTGGCGGAATTGGGAAGTGAGCACGCCGGCCCGCATGGCCGAGGTGCTCTCGACTTCCCCCGAGAACGTGGAGCAGGTGGCGGCGTCGATGGGTCTGCCGCCGCACCGGCCGCTGACCGCGGAACAACAGCAGCGCATCTACATCACCGTCATCCGGCGGAACTGGCACCTGCTGCCCTACGGGCAGTTGCTGACCCTGCTGGGCTGGGACGCGCATCACCTGGCCGAGACACTCCAGGAGGACGATTTCCTGTGGGTCAAGCTCGGGCGGCTCAAGCCGGCATGTCCACCGCTCACGTATGCCCCGCCGGATGCGCAGGCCGAAAAGCGGGCGGCGGAGATCAAGGCATTGGTCGAGGCCCATTTCGGGGCCGCTCTGGCCGAGCCGGGCGAGCCGCGTTTCGCGTTTGTTGAACAGCTTTCCGAGCTGCCCGCGGGCGATGCGACCGCGTCGGATGCGAAATCCGCCGATTCCCGCGATGACCGCCAGGACCAGCCCGCGCCGATCCGCTTCCTGTACTCCTACTTCGCGGTCTTCGGCGATCCGCTCCTTCATCCCGAGCTGGACCCCTACCCGGAGGGGTTGCTGGCCCGGCTGGCGGAGATGGGCGTCAACGGCGTGTGGCTGCACACCGTCCTGCGCCAGCTCGCCCCGGGCGACCTGTTCGCCGGCAGCGAGCCGCACGCGGCGGCGCGGCTCGCGAACCTCCAGAAGCTGGTGGAGCGGGCCGCGCGGCACGGCGTGAAGGTCTACCTGTACATGAACGAGCCGCGGGCCATGCCCGAGCCGTGGTTCACCGATCATCCTGGCTGGAAGGGGGCCCGCGAAGGCGACCACTTCGCCATGTGTACCAGCGTGCCGGAAGTACGGCAATGGGTCCGCGACGGGCTGGCCCATGTGTTTCGATCCGTCCACGGCCTCGGCGGCATCTTCACCATCACCGCGTCGGAGAACCTGACCAACTGCTTCAGCCGCGGCGGCCAGGCCGGCTGTCCGCGCTGCGTGTCGCACACCGCGGCCGACGTGATCGTGGAGATCAACCGGACGCTCTTCGACGGCGTGCGCCGCGGCGACCCGAATGCGACGGTGATCTGCTGGGACTGGGGCTGGCCGGATGACCAGGCACCGGCCATCATCGCCGGGCTGCCCGACGACGTGTACCTGATGAGCGTCAGCGAATGGAGCCTGCCCATCGAGCGCGGCGGCGTCGCCTCGGCCGTGGGGGAGTACAGCATCTCCGCGGTCGGCCCCGGCCCGCGGGCCACGAGGCACTGGGCCCTGGCCAGGAAGCGCGGGCTGCGCACGCTGGCCAAGGTGCAGGCCAACTGCACCTGGGAGCTGTCCGCGGTGCCTTTCCTGCCGGTGATGCAGCTTGTCGCCGAGCACGGGCACAACCTCGCCGACGCCGACATCGACGGCATGATGCTGAGCTGGTCGCTGGGGGGATACCCTTCCCCGAACCTTCAGGCGATGCAGATGATGGGCCGGCGGCCGGTGCCATCAGTGAAGAAGGTCCTGAAGGAGATCGCCGAGGATCGCTACGGCGAGCCGGCCGCGGCGGATGCGGTGCGGGGGTGGGAGTTGTGCAGCGCGGGATTCCGGGAGTTTCCCTACCATGGCAGCACGCTGTACGGCGGGCCGTTGCAGATGGGCCCGGCCAACCCGCTGTTCGCGACGCCGAGCGGTTACGGGGCGACCATGGTGGGGTTTCCGTATGATGACCTGACCACCTGGCGGGCCATCTATCCTCCGGAAGTGTTCGCGGAGCAACTCGAGAAGGTCGCCCGCGGGTTCAGCGCGGGGATGGTGGCCTTCCGCGGGGCGCTGGCCCGGGCATCGGAGGGCCGGGAGCGCCGCCACGTCGAGGCGGATCTGCGGCTGACCGAGGCCGCGTACCTGCACTTCAAGAGCGGTGCCAACCAGGTGCGGTTCATCATGGCCCGCGACGGCGGGACCGGCGGCGGAGGCGACCGAACCGAGACCCTGGGCAAGCTCGCCCGCGAGGAGATCGACCTGGCCAGGCGGCTCTACGAGCTGGCCAAAGCCGATTCGCGGATCGGCTTCGAAGCCTCCAATCACTACTACTACCTGCCGCTGGACCTTGTCGAGAAGGTGATCAACTGCGACCAGGTGATCCGCGACGTGTCGAAGTGAGTCCACAGGAGTGGGTCAATTCATTGACGCATGGGTTCACCCCCGTCGCGTATGACCGGGGGTGTAGCGGCCGGCGCGCTGGCCGGCGGCAACGTCAGCTTCTCCACGTGCTCGCCGCCCCAACGGTCGTACCAGACGTAGACGAAGCCCTGTTCTGTCTGGCGGATCTGGTACTGCCCGGGGCCGTCGCCGGATTCGAGTTTGAAGCCTCTCCGCGCGGTGGAGTAGTAATCCTGCTCCACGAGACCTTCAGCCTCTCGCACGATGTCCTCCAGCGTGAGCGGTTGGCCCTTCGAGTCGGCGATTTGTTCTTCAAGGTAAAAGCCGAACGAGCCAAGCATGCGCTCCGCGATCATGGGCGCGAGCCCGCTCTCGGTCGCGCTGGTTTTGTCCAGTGAGCCGTACACAATACTGCTGGTCAGTAATGCCGCCAGGGCCAGACTTGCGATGCCGCCGGCAAAGGCCCGGCCGGTCATGGCATAGCGTTTGCGGGCGACAACGAGCAGCAGCAGTCCGAGCATGAGGATGGAAGCGCCGAGATTGAGGACCAGCTTGCGGGCGGCCTGGATGCTGTAGAGCGTGGTCCGCGCGGGCTCGAATGGCTCCCATGCGAGGTAGGCATCGTTCATCTCTTCGGGTTGCAGCGTGGCGGTCAGGTGGGTGACGACCTGGGCCTTGCCCACCAGCTTGAGAAGCTGCGGATGGACGACGGGAACGCCAGTGATTCGTGTTTGAATGGCCCGTGGGTCGATTTCGCCATCAGGCGAATACCAGCAGGTGTTGCAACGCTCGACGCTGAATCCGGGCGCGGCCGCCCGTTGGTCGCCGAAGATGTACAGCCCGATGCTGCATGGGCCGTTACCTGCGCCAGTCAGCCGCAGCGGGTAGACCGGCTTGTCAGTGGCGAACTGGAAGGCCAGCGGATGCGGCGTCGAGGGTTCCTCGGTGGCCTGCTCGCGATGGAGCTTGGCCGCGGCG
Source organism: uncultured Planctomycetales bacterium (assembly GCA_964455315.1). GTDB lineage: Bacteria > Planctomycetota > Phycisphaerae > UBA1845 > PWPN01 > CAYVVX01. The sequence continues at coordinate 11,778 of CAYVVX010000078.1, forward strand.
AAGGACCAGTCCTCGTTCACGTATGCCTTGATCGCATCGACAGCTTCCTCTCCGACGCGGTAGTCATTGTCCCGCAGCCAGTTGAGCAGCGCGTCGGGATCTTCCGACGAGATCACGGCCACGTCGAAGGCGCCGATGCGCGCCTGGCTGTGCACGATGATTGCATCGCCCGCAGACACACCGGCCGACCTGACCGTGACAATTCCCAGCGTTGGCAGCAAGACCCAGGCGGTGATCACCCCGCCCGTGATGAACAGCCCGATGGCGAGGCGGCCGCGCTTGAAGTGCAGCCCCAGCACCAGAATCGCAATACCGGCCACCGGCAGGGCGAAGGGTGTGACCTGATCGATGAGGTGCGGCCGGAGAATCGACCGAAGCGTGGGGAACAGCCCGGCGGTGACTTCGCTGACCTCGGGAACCGAGGGTGTCGGCACCACCCAGGCGAAGTCCTGGCCGTCGCCGATGAAGCGGGTCTCGACCACCAGCGTCTCGACGCCGTCGGCGTAGTGGATGAGCGCCTGCTGGTTGGGAATGGTGGTGACGGCGACGCGGGGAAAGACCTTGCCGTCGGCGAGGGCGATCGCCGGGAGGCACAGCGGCAGGCTCATCACCAGCAGCCGGCGATGCAGTTTGCCGCGCGGAAACCCCATGGCCTGACCTCCCGTGGCGCTCTCTGCCCCCATGAGGTTCTATTCCCGATGCTCGGTGAGGTCAAGCAGGCGGGCAGGTTTAAGGTCCGCCCAGGCAGTTCGGATCCGCCGGCACGTTTGCACCGGAGAGGCAGACCTTGACCAGGCCGCAGTCGATGCTGTCGACGTCGTCGTCGGCGTCGATTCTGGAAATCGCGCAGGGCGCCGACGAGACGACCCCGGGCGCAGTGATGCACGCCTGGCAG
>CAYVVX010000079.1:0-2695 GCA_964455315.1 uncultured Planctomycetales bacterium
CCATGCGGTGATCGTCGTAGGTGTGGATCGCGGCGGGCTGAATCGCGGCGGGGGGGTGGATGGTGATCTCATCTTCCGCGACCTCCACTTTGGCACCAAGCCGGGTCAACTCGGTGGCCAGCGCGGCCAGCCGATCGGTTTCCTTCACGCGCAGGTTGCCGACGTTGCGAATGGTCGTCGGGCCCCCGGCGAACAGGGCCACGACCGCGAGCGTCTGAGCGGTGTCGGGCATGGCGTTCAGGTCCACATCCACCCCGCGCAGCGGGGCATCCGCATCGCGGGAGACGGTCAATCGCTGCGGGGCCCGCTCGATGGTGCAACCCATCGCCTCCAGCACGTCGACGAAGCCCACGTCGCCCTGCACGCTGGCGGTGCCCAGTCCCTCGACGGTGACGCGCCCGCCGGCGATGGCCGGGGCGGCCAGAAAGTAGGAGGCGTTGGAGGCATCGGGTTCGATGGCGTAGCGCGTTGCCTGGTAGGTCTGCGGCGCGGGCACGATGAACCGCCGCATGTCCTCCTCGACGGCCTGAACGCCGAACGCGACCATGACCGCCAGCGTCATGGCCAGGTACGGACGGCTGACCACGTCGCCTTCGATCTCGATGAACACGTCGTTGAACGCGCAGGGCGCCGCCAGCAGCAGGGCGCTGACCAGTTGGCTGGAAGGAGGCGACGCGAAGCGCACGGTCCCGCCGGGCAGGCCTTTGGCGCGGACCTCCACCGGCGGAAAGCCCTCTTTCCACGAATAGCCGGCGATAACGCCCAGCGAGCGCAGCGCGTCCACCAGCCCGCCGATGGGCCGCTCGCGCATCCGCTCCACGCCGTCGAGCCGGTACACGCCCTGTCCGGTGCAGCAGGCCGCGGCCAGGAACCGCATGACCGTGCCCGCGTTGCCGCAGAAGAGGTCGGCTTCGCTGTTGGGCCAGTGCCCGCTGCACCCGCTGATCGAGGCCTGCCGGGAAGTCTCATCGAGCTTCACGGCGACGCCCAGCGACCGCAGGGCGCCGATCATGTGGCGGGTATCGTCGGCCAGCAGGACGTTCGCCAGCGTGGAGGTGCCGTTGCCCAGGGCGGCCGCGATGAACGCGCGGTTGGTCAGGCTCTTGGAGCCGGGTACCTGAACCACCGCGTCAAGCGGCCGGCGGACGGGATGGATGTCGCGTGTGGCGGTCACGGCGGAGATTGTAGTAGATGGGTAGTTGGGTGTCATGGGCGGATGCCCTTGGAGAATCGAGCGGCGACCAGGCTGTCCAGTCGAGCGTTTCGAGCGGATCAGGGCGTCGGGGGTGCCCCCAGCTTGCGCTGGTTCTCGGCTTCGATGCGGTCCAGTTCCCCGCGCCAGCGGGCACCTCCCAGATCCGGCGTGAGGCCGCGCTGCTGGCGGATGGACGAGAGAATCTCCCCCGGGTCGCTGCCCGCGGCGGTGTGGGCCGCCAGGCTTCCCGTGTAGGCCCGCCACCAGTAGTCGGTGTCCTCGGTGAGCCGCTGCCAGACCGCACCGAAGCGCGGCAGGGCCTCGGAGGCCTGCCCGGTCGCCACCAGGGCTTCGGCCATCCCCAGCTCCACTTCCAGCGGAAGGGGGCTGGACTCGGGCAGATCCGCCACGGCCGGGGCGGCGGCCTGGAATCGCGGCAGGGCCGCCGCGGCATCGCCGGAGCGCAGCAGCGACCACGCTTCGAGAACGCGCAGGGTGAGCAGATTCTCATCACTGAGCCCGTCGCTTTCCGCATCAGCCCAGGTCAGCAGCGTGGCAGCCAATTTGGCGGCTTCCGCCGCGATGTTCGCGGCCGCGGGCTGGTCACCACGCGCGTCGGCCCGCCCGATCTCCTCGCGCATGGCTTCCAGCAGGGCGATCATGACCGGCCCGGCGTCGGGCGGCCGGCGCTGCAGGAACTGCTCCACGACCTCGCGGGCCTCGCCGAGCCGGTGCGCCTCGCGCATGGCCAGGATGCGCTCGCGCAAGGCCGGCCCGATCAGCGCCGGGCAGTCGGCGAAGCGGGTCTCGAAATCCCGCAGGGCTTTGATCGCATCCTCGTGCCGGCTGACTGAGGGCAGGTTGAGCAGGTTGGCCAGCACCAGCGTCGCCTCGGCCTGTGCGCACAGGCGCGAAGATGCGTCGAGGGATTCCCCCTGCGGCGGCCGGCCCAGCATTTTCACCGCGGCGCCGGCCGAGGCGATGGCGCGGTCAGCCTGTTCGCGGATCTTTCCTTCGCTGGCGTTGCCCGAAATCAGCAGTTCGCGGAGCATGCCGCGCTGGCAGCGCAGCGCGCCGACCATGGCCTTGACGCCGTCCGGGTCGGTCGCAGGGATGGCCGCGTATTCGCCGGCCGCTTCCTCGAGAGAACCGGCATGTTCCAGGGCCAGCCCGATGGCGTAGCGCACTTGCCGCGTTTCCGGCGGAAAGCCCTCGGCCGCGGGCGTAAGCAGCAGGCGATGGGCCCGGGCGTAGGCGAGCAGGGTGGCTCTGCCGGCGCGGGCAGGGTTTTCTCCGAGGAGTTCCCGCGACCGCCGGACGGCCTGGCCTACCGCGTCGGCCGCGCGCGGGTGTTGAGGCATCGCAGTCGGGACGGAGATGTACAGCTCGATGCCGTCGACCGGGTTGCCGAGACGCACCTCCGCGCCGGCCAGCAGGAAGCGCAACTCGCCCCATGCCCAGGCCGACGCAGCCTCCGCAGGCGGCGCTTCGCCGGCTTTG
>CAYVVX010000079.1:2705-3007 GCA_964455315.1 uncultured Planctomycetales bacterium
TCCGGGGCCGCGTCGCTGCCGGGTCGGGCGTCGTGCAGGGCGGCGCCGAGCAGCAGGAGGAGCGGTTCGGCATCAGATTCCTTGGGCAGGCCCACGTCGGCCAGGGCGGTCGCCAGGGTCGCGTACAGGGCGTCGGCGAGGCTAGGCCGCTCGCGGGCGATGTTCAGCAGCGGCTCCAGCGGCGGCATCAGCAGTCGCTCGCCGCCTTCGGGGATCGCGCGGGCTGTGCTGCGCGGACGCCCGGTGCCGCCGGCCGGCGCCCCGGCTGCCATGATCCGCAGGTCGTGTTCCAGCAGGACGAC
>CAYVVX010000079.1:3017-12596 GCA_964455315.1 uncultured Planctomycetales bacterium
CCAGGCCCGCACCTGCTTCAGCGCCGCAAGGGCTTCGTCGATCCGCCCGAGGTCGCGCAGCCCGCGAATCTGTTCGAGCACGGCCAGCAGCGCCATGGCCAGATCCCGCTCGCGCAGCGGCGGGGCGTCGGGCGAAGCCATCGCGGCGACCGCGCGGCGGGCGTGGTCCGCGGCCCGATCGGGCTTGCCGGCCAGTCGAGCCGCGGTGGCGGCAACAGTCAGACCGGCGATCTGCCGGAGCGGCTGCCCGGGCGACGGCTGCAGGTAGCCGTAGCGGCCGTTGAGGTCGTCCAGCAGGGCCCCAGCCAGTCCGTGCCGGCTCTCGGCGGTCGGCGCGGCGAAGGCCTGGTAGAGACGGGTCCACACCTCCAGGTCGCGGGCCCGCGCCGCGAGCCGTTCCAGCGTGCTCATGGTGGGGGAGTCGTGCAGGGCATCCAGCGCGGTCTCGTTCAGACCCTCTATATGCTTCCAGGTGGAAGCGACGATGCGGGTGAACTCGTCCAGTTCCTTGAGGGCTTCGGCAGCCACCTGCTCGGCGCGGGTCCGGTCGCGCCCGGGCAGATCGAATAGCACCAGTTCGCGAAACAGCGCCGGATCGCCGCGATAGAGCAGATCCTCGGCGAGGTCCAGCCGCCAGTGCAGCCTGGCCGGATGGTCGGGGTGGTCGCGCAGCAGCTCCCGGAGGACTTCCGATGCAGCCTTGATCCGCTCCTCGTGCTGGCGGGTGGTGCTGCCGGGGGACACCGCGTCGGCCAGCAGGGACTCGCGCCGACGCAGGGCGGCGTCCACCTCGTCCGGGGGCGGTGTGTCCTGAAGTTCGAAGGTGAGCCAGTCATCAAGGCCCCGGCTGCGCAAGCCTTCCCGAAAGCGGGCGTCATCGGGCTCGGCGATGTCCGGAAGCGCGGGCGATGCGGCATCGGGTGCTGGCGATCTGGCCGCTGAGCCCGGGTTCGGCCCCGCGGCGCGGGCTGGGCCGGTGATCGGTGACACAGCCAGCGCGACGACGATGGATGCGGCCGCAATTGCGGTGGCTGAACTCGCCGAGGCACTCACCGGCATGCGTCCCCGCGCGTGGACCCGGGTTTGATCATCAGACGGCCTCCTGCTCATGGTGCCGCGGTCACGAAGTAGATCCGCCGGAAGCCGGCGGACAGGGCCGCATTGTAGCCGTTGACCACGTGGTCCCAGGCCAGGTCTTCCCCCGCGATCAGGTGGATTGGCGTGTCCGCATCGAAGCCCACCGACCCGGCACGCAGTTCCGCCAGCACGTCGGTCAGGCGACCCATCGCCAGCGGTTCGTCGCCGTGCCGGTCCACCGTGGCGCGGACCGAAGCGGTGTTCAGTGGCCCCGACTCGGATGCCAGATGCACGCGGATCGGCGTCCGCGGCACCTCCACCGCGACCGGCCCGCGCGAAGGCAGCCGTGCCGCCAGCGTGCCCTCGGCCGATTGAAAGCGGCTGGCCGCCAGGAAGAAAAACAGCAGTAGAAACACGATGTCGATCATGGGCGTGAGGTTCAGGGACATGCCGTAGCCGCCCTTGCCGCGCGAGCCGGCGGCACGGCGACCGTGACGGGCGCGGTGGGGCGGCTTTACCGCACCAGCGGCAGTTGGCCTGACTGATGCCGGATCAGGGCTCATCGGTCAGTCCCTCCTCTGCACGGGCCACAAACTTCACATCGGTGAAGCCGCCGGCGGCCAACGCCTCCATCACCTTGCGGACCTCGCCGAACGGCAAGCGCCGGTCTGCTCGAAGAATCACCGGGATCTGCGGGCGGTCCGCGGCGATCTCGGCCAACTGCCCGCCCAACTCATCCAGCGATGCGACCGCGCTGGGCCCCAGCATCAGCAGCGGCGGTTGTCCCTGGCCGTCGAACCGTGCGGTGACCAGCAGGCGCTCCCGCAGCCGGGGATCGACGGCCTTGCTGTCGTCGGGCCTGGGCACCTCCATCGGCAGCCGCTCGGCCGAGGCCAGGTGGCTGGCCAGCATGAAGAAGGTCAGCAGCAGGAAGGTGATGTCGATCATCGGCGTCATGTTGATGCCGCGCGAGCGAACCTGCGTGGCCAGTCGTGATCGATAGCGCATGGGTCACTCGCCGGGCGTCGCCGATCGCGGCTGGGGTGCGATCTCGGCGGCCATGCCGGATGCCCCGGACCGCGCCGGAGCGGGGATCGGGTGAGGGGATGCGGCAGGTCTCGGTGGGGGAGAGGTCGCCTGGGCGGCGGCCTGCCGCGCGGCCGCGGCAGCGGATGCCTGGCGGGCCACCACGTTGACCAGCGAGTCACACAGCTTGAGGCACTCCGCGGCGTAGGCGTCGATGCGGTTGCGGAAGACAGCGTGGGCGGCCATCGCGGGAATGGCGATGAGCAGTCCCCAGAATGTGGTCACCAGAGCGACGGCGATGTCGCCGGCGAGTTTGCCCGCGTCGGGCATGGTGCCGCCGGCGGCGAAAATGCGGTTGAAAGCCTGGATCATGCCCACCACGGTGCCGAACAGCCCGATCATGGGGCACACGTTGCCCAGGATGTTGAGATACTCGACGCGGCGGATCAGCCGCGAAGCCCGCTCGTCGACCGCCTCCTCGATGGCCGCTCGTGCACTGTCGCGGCCGGCGGGCAGGGCGGTGAGCCCGGCGTTGGCGGACAGCGGCAACATGCCCTCCTTGTCGCGGGTCAGCTCCAGCATCTGGCGGTACTGTCCCTGCTGGGCGGCGGCGGTGAGTTCATCCGCCAGTTCCCGCGGCGTCTCCACCTTCCTCCGGACGGTGAGCAGGAAGCGGATGGTCAACGCCATGGCCACCACCGACAGGGGCACGAGGATACCCCAGGTGATCGGCCCGCCGTCGAGCACGAAATGGCGCAGGAGGGACGAAGAGGACATGCCCTCCAGGGCCATGAGCGGAAGATGGGCTGCCGAAGCGATCATGGAGCCTCGTCGTGACGGACGTTCTGGTCCGGTCCCGGATTCGCCCGGGTCGCCGCCCCCTCGCCTGCGGACGGCGTCGCGATGTGCGGGGGCGTCTCATGATATCGTTCCTTCAGCTCGCTGAGGAGCCGGCGCTGTCCATCGGCGTTCCCGGATTGCCCGCACAGCCCGGCCGCGCGGCGGAGGCATTCCGGGGCCCGCGGGTGGTCGCCGTAGAGGATGACGACGCGCATGTAGGCCAGCCCTGCACGGGTCAGTTGCGCGGCGGTCGAATCGCCTGCGGCCGGTGTGCTCATCCCTTCCAGGCACCGTCCGCGCCAGTAGCAGATCTCCGCCTTCGTATCGACATCGTTCGGCGCCATGCCTTCCAGCATCGCCAGCGCCTCCTCGAAGGATCGGGCCTCGATCAGCCCGGCCACGCGCTCGACGACCTCGAGCCGCGGCACCGGGGCAGGCGATCTGTCAACGGGCGGCCGGGAAGCCCCGGCCTCCGGACCCGGCGCGGCCGCTGCCTCCATTGCCGGCCAGGTCTTGCGCCAGGCGAGCAGTGGCCCCGCCCACGCGCCCCCGGGCGATTCAGTCACGGCCCGGGCAATGGCCGCATCGGCGGCCGCGAGCAGGCTTGAACCGGGAGGCGGAAGCTTGCCCGGCCGCAGGGGTTCGGCGCTGCCCGGCATGCGCCGACAGAGCTGCACATACGCTTCGACCGCCTGGTCGAAGCGGCCGATGGCGTCGTACGCCCGCACCAGCCGGCAGGTGAGCAGCAGGTCGCAGTCGATCGCGCGATTCGGTCGCGCCCCCGCGGGGGGCGTTCCGGTGTCGGTGTTGAGCAAGGCTTCGTAGCGCGCCGCCGCCTGGCGGAACTGCCCTTCCCTGGCCACACGCTCCGCACGGTTGAACGGCTCCCAGCCGTCGATCAGGATCAGCTCCACGTCCGGCAGCGAGATCTCGCCCTCCCACCCCGAGGGCAGGCGGTAGCGGATCCGGCTGTCCTGGATCGCCAGCACGGTGACGCCGGCGATGTCGGCCTGGCCGGCGGTGATTATCGTGTCGCCCCGGGTCGCTGAGGCGGTCGCAAGCAGTGCGACCAGTGTTCTTATCGCGAGGATGGTGCCCGCGGTACACCCGCGCGGACGGATGCCGCCGGGGCGAACGTGAGCGACGGGCAAGGTTGCATCAGCGCGGCTCATCGTTGACACCACCGCCTTGTGGGGGAGAGATGATCCGGCTCTGGCCGCCGTGCCCGCGGGCGATCCTGGCCAGCAGCGACCGTCCGTAGGCCGGTGGATCAAAGCCGACGGTGGTGATCCGCGCGGCCCGATCCCGGTTGAGTTCCGCCAGCGTCGGTTCCAGCGGCGTGGTCGGGGCGTAGTCACCGTTGCTCATGAAATAGATCAGTTCGGGCGACACCGCGAAGGCCCGTCGCATGGCCGCCACCGGGTCGGCCCCGCCGGGTTCCGGCCAGGTCGCCGCCGTGTCCAGGAACGTCATCGCCTCCCGCTTGTGCTCGGCGTTGGCCGGCACCAGCCGTCGGGCAGGCATTTCGCTGATGGTTCCGGACGGTTTCGCAAGAATGACGTGAAACCGCTGGGTGGCCTTGAGGTTGTTGATCGACGCGCGCAGCTCGCGCAGCGTTTCCAGGAAGTAGCCGCGCAGATCCTCGGAAATGTCCAGCACGTAGACGATGTCCCGGGCGTCGCCGGGCTCGCCGAAGAAGCTGGCCATGATCGCCCCCGAGGGCTCTGCCGCCGCCACCGCCGACGGGTCCCTGCGATCGTCATGCCGGACCGGCACCTCCACCGGCGGTAGTTCCGCCAGGGAGTCCAGCTCTGTCGCCAGCGGCGGGGGGGCTTCCAGGTGCGGCAGTGGGGGCAGCGTCTGGGCCACCGCCTGCGGTGTGACCAGGCGGATGGGGGCGGTCGGAAGTTCACGGATCGCGGCCGCGTGGCTCAGCCGGGCATCGGCGGCGGGAAGCGCATCGGGCAGGGCCTCGACGCGCATGACCAGATGGTAGAGCCCGCCGAAGAGCACGACGTGGAAAGACAGCGAGAGGGCCCAGGCGGCGAGTTCGGTCAGCGGGGGGCGTCGCCGGCGCCGAGGCGCGAGGGGAGGATTCTTGCTGGTGCCCGATGCGCTGGTCATGGGAAACCCCAGCGTAGGCCCGCCGTGCGTCAGCGTCAAATGAGGCCCGGCGGCGACATCGGTGGCCTGATTTGTTTGCCCGGCGAAGGCCCGATATCCTGCTCCGATGAGCAATCCCTCCTTACCCCCGGATGGACTGACCGGTGTCGGGGCCATCGAGACGCTGCCGCTCGAGGCCTGGCCCGGCCGCTGGTTCGTTGCCCACACCCGCTCGCGGAACGAGAAGGTGCTGGCCCAGGAACTGGGGCGTCTGGGCATTCCGCATTACCTGCCGCTGGCCCAGCGCATGACCCGCAGCAGAGCCACCCGAAGGATCTCCCGCAGCCTGATCCCGGTGTTCCCGGGGTACGTCTTCTTCAACGGCAGCGATGAGCAGCGGTACCAGGCGTTGACCACCAATCGCATCGCCAACGTGCTGGTGGTGCCCAATCAGCAGCAATTGATCGCGGAACTCAAACATGTTCAGTTGCTGCTGGCCGGCGAGGATGACTTTTTTGTTCACGAGCAGCTTCAAGTCGGCGAGTGGGGGCGGATCACCGCCGGCCCGCTCGCGGGGCTCGAGGGCATGGTCACCAGACGGCTGAACCGGCTGCGGCTGAGCATGAACGTCACCATTCTAGGCCAGAGCATCAGTGTGGAGGTCGATGATGCCGGCGTCGAACGGATCGACCCACCCGTGTACCTGACCGCCGAACGCCCGGGATAGTCCCTCGTCTGGACAATTCAGGCGCGACGAACATCCGCCTTCCCCAGGCCGTAGGATGCCCATCGGATTCAAGGGGGGGAGAGAATGTGCCTGTCCTTCCGGGCGGTGTCATCTCTTGCCCGAACGGTTCTCTTGCCCGCTGCGAAAGCGACCGATATTATCTGAATCCGGAGTCGGTCCGGATGACGGCAACTAATTGTTAATCAAAGGCTTATCGGCCGTTCATGACGGCCGACGGGGACGGAGTATGCCCATTGCCCGCCGGGTTTTGCCGGCTGAAACGGGCCGTGCGGCGGCCGCCCTCCAGTGAAGGCACGATTTCATGCCCCACGCCGTAGTGACCGGAGCTGCCGGGTTTGTCGGCTCGCACCTGGCCGAATCGCTGCTCGGTGACGGGTGGCGGGTGACCGCGGTGGACGTGTTCGACGACTTCTACGCCCCCAGTGTCAAGCGGGCCAACATCGCCATGGCGACCGACCACGAGCGGTTCCGGCTGGTCGAAGCGGACATCCGCGACGCGGTCGCGATGGAGCGGGTCTGCGGGGACGGTGTGGATGTGGTCGTGCATCTGGCCGCGCGGGCCGGGGTTCGCCCGTCGATCGAGCAGCCCATGCTCTACCAGGAGGTCAACGTTACCGGGACATGCGTGTTGCTGGAGGCGGCCCGGAAACACGGTATCGGGCGGTTTGTCTTCGCCAGCAGCTCCAGCGTCTACGGCAACAACAGGAAGGTGCCGTTTGCCGAGAGCGACAATGTCGACTACCCGATCTCGCCGTACGCGGCGACGAAGAAAGCCGGCGAGCTGCTCTGTCACACCTATCATCACCTGTACGGCATCGAGATGACCTGCCTGCGGTTCTTCACCGTGTACGGCCCGCGGCAGCGCCCGGACCTGGCCATCCACAAGTTCGCCCGCCTGATCGAGGACGGTCAGCCCATTCCGGTGTTTGGCGACGGCAGCATGATGCGCGACTACACCTACGTGGATGACATCGTGGCCGGGGTCCGCGCGGCGATGGATCGCTGCAAGGGCTACCACATTTACAACCTGGGCAATGCCAGCCCCGTGTCGCTGTCGGAATTGATCGCATCGCTGGAGCGGGCCCTGGGCCGCAAGGCGATCATCGACCGCCGCCCGACGCAGCCGGGCGACGTGGAGCGGACCTTCGCTGACACGACATTGTCAGGGAAGGATCTCGCTTACGCGCCGCGGACGACGCTGGTCGAGGGGCTTGCGAAGTTCGTGGAGTGGATGCGGAGCGTCAAGGACTGAGATGGTCGGTCCAGACTGGATGGAAGCTGAATGACGCAATCGGCCCCATTGACTAACAAGGGCGCGTACGAGACCAGAGGCGAGTCGGGCGAGATCACAGGTGCGATTGGCCCACGGGATTGGAACCGCTTCAAGCAGACCCTTCGCCTGATCCCACCCGACACAAGATCACTTCTTGATGCGGGGTGTGACCGCGGGCACTGGCTGGATTTTGTACACAGCCGGAGATCACTTCAGCACTGCCTGGGTGTAGATATTTCGGAAGGGCGCATCGAGGAGGCGAAGCGAGCATATCCGCACCTGCCATTCCAAGCCGGCTATCTCGAGCAGTTGGACATCGCCCCGGGCACTTATGAGGTCGTGACCTCTCTGGAAGTGCTGGAGCATATCCCTGACTGGATTCCGGTGCTCGACAGTCTGCTGGCGGTAGCCGGGCGACGCGTGGTGGTTACCGTTCCGTATCGCGAGAAGATCGACCACGTGCTGTGCATCCACTGCGGGAATCTCGCACCCCGATATGGGCATCTGCGGGTTTACGATGAGAGCACGTTTCCGCAGCGGTCGGGATGGAAGCTGAGCCTCGACTACATCATGGACTACGGCATCAACATGCGCTTGCTCACGCGCGTTTACCGAACGCTGCGTCCGCGGCGAAATTGGCTGGTTGCCTGCTACGATCGCATGGAAGCGACCGTCGGGGCTGGACAATAGTTGAGCATGCGCATCCGCACGCGGACCATGGTGATTGCGACGAGCAAGGCGCTCCAGCAGGCGGCCGCGATCGTTCCTGGCATCATCCTGGCCCGCATCATCTCGAAGGAGGATATCGGAACCTATAAACAGGTTTTTCTGGTTTACAACGTGGTCGCCGGGCTGTTCTCTTACCAACTCGGCAACAGCATGTATTATTTCGTGCCGCGGCTTCCCACGGAGCGACACCGCAGTCTGCTGAGCCAGACTTTCGTGGGAACCGCCGTTCGCGGAATGATCGTGGTGGTGCTCATGCTGGCCGGTGCTTCGGCGATTTCCGGCGGCTTCAGGAATCCGCGCATGCAGGAGCCCCTGTATGCGATGGCGTTTTACGTCTTCGGGGACAGCCTCGCCGAACTGATTCCCGCGTTCATGATCAGCCTGGACCGGGTGGTGCGGGCCGGGGTTTACAGCCTGATCGCAGCCATCGCGCGGGCGTCGGCGATCGTGGCGGCTTTCGCCTTCGGTTACAGTATCACCATGGTGGTCAGCGTCGTGGTTGTCGCCCAGACCGCGATCATGCTCGTGGGCTGCGCCGACATGGTGCTGCTCACGCACGGCGGCAGGTGGCGTCTGGACCGCCTGCTGATGCGCGAGCAGTGGCAGTACTCCTGGCCACTGTGGCCGGCAACCGCGGTGGGTACACTCAATTTCTGCTTCGACAAACTGGTCGTGTCACGGGTGTTCGATCCGGGCATGTATGCAATCTATGCCTTCGGAGCGATGGAACTGCCGGTGATCGCGCTGGTAACCACGAGCATGGATGCCGCCATTATGCCCACCCTGGTGACGTTGGCTTCGGAGGGCAGGAATGGAGAGGCCTTGTCAGTCTGGCAGGCAGGAGCCCGGAAGTGTAGTCTGCTGGTTTTTCCCAGCTTCGCATTCTTCATGGCCCTGATGTACGGCCAGGGATTCGTCCAGGCCGCCTGGCCGTTTCGCGTCTATATGCTGATGCTGCCCGTGCGGGTGGCGATCTTCTCCGCGCTGTTCAGGGCCTTCGGCCAGACGCGGTCGATCGCGCTGGCAGCCGGCCTGCTACTGGGCAGCAACATCACCTTGAGCCTGCTCCTGAGCTGGTTGTTTCGCGGCAGCCCGGTGGCGTTCGTCGCCCCCAGCATCGCAGTGGTTGGCGCCACGCTCATCACCGTGGCCTTTTATCTGTTCAGGCTCTGTCGTATCCTGAACTCCTCATTTCGCAGCATCATGCGCTGGCGGGAATTGGGACAGGTCATGGCGGCCTCTCTGGCAGCCGGTGCCTTCATCCTGTTTCTGCCCATCCCGGCTCTGCCGCTGGTTGCGAAACTGCCCATTCAGGCGATGGTCTTCGGCCTCGTCTTTCTGGGCATCATGGTGTGGCGAAAACTCCTGCAGTCCGACGAGATTGAACTGCTAAGTCTTCCCTTCCGATGGGCTCGCAAAGTGGTTGCGGGCGGCGATCACGGAAGCAAGACCTGAATGCCCACGAAGCGCCTGCTGGTTATCGCCTCCTACTTCTACCCCTGCGGTTACGTGGGCGCCCAGCGTCCCCAGCGGCTGGTAAGGGGCATCGGCGATTTCGGCTGGGAACCGCTGGTGCTCACCCCTCCGCCCCGATGCCAGTTGCCCTGGGATCCGGCGGCGGATCCCCAGGCGCCTCCTTTCAACGGCGTGACCACCTTCCCGTGCTGCAGTCCCTGGCGGCACGACGTTGCCGAGCCCATGTACGCCTGGCGACCGGGCAACATCCGACCTCTGCTCAGGAGAGCCTTTGTGCGATTGACCGCTCCGATCCTGCCGGTGGACG
>CAYVVX010000080.1:0-4668 GCA_964455315.1 uncultured Planctomycetales bacterium
AAGAAACGGAAGTGAATCCGGTGGGCAGAGCGGCTGACCCGCTAATCAATTACCTCATGACTTGCCTGGCTGGAATCAAAACAGGCATCGGGGATACAACCTGTCTCCAATGGGACTTCAAACACAGGCTGGTCGCGATGCTCTGGTCTTCTGTCATGTGGCTCCACGACCAGAAGTGTTGGCATCGGCCTCCATCTGGCCCTGCCGCTCTCCCAGACCAGCATTGTAAAAGACCGAGATACATTCACGATTTGATAAGTTGGAATGTTGTTTTCCGCCATGAGGGTAGTTACGTCGCGCAGATCATTCACTTCGATGCGCCAGTGCCCCTTCGAGGCATCGTAGTCGATGTTGCACTCCTCGTGCTGCCTTCGACCGACCTCGAGGTGCTTCCTCCACTCGGCGTCAATATTCGCGTCATCGTTAATTGGAGCGAGAGTCCGAACAACACGGCACCTCATAGAAAGCGTTCTGATGGCATCGGAGGCATTTGAGGCCTCAGTGCGATAGTCAAGAGATGGAGCAGACTGACAGATGACCGATAAACACAAGACCACTGCGGTACAGGTTAGCATTCGAGTACCTTCCTTTCTTGGCTCGCAAAGTCGCTTCAGCCAGTTCCGGCAGTGCCATTTCGAGGCGGTACTGGCCTACGCGGGTCAGGGCCAGTGCCGCGGAAGCCGGATCTGCTTCCTGCTGGTCTACGACTTGCTGTAACAGTGCCAACGCCTCATCCCAGCGAGATTCACTCCTGAATTGCGCGGCCCGCTCTAATAGCACGACTGAATCGTCGCCCGCGAACACCGGTGATGGGATCAGCAAACAGGCAAGTAGAACGAAAGGACATCCAGACCTGCACGACTTGCTGCCCTGCATCGCCTGCACCCCTTTCATATGGCGGAACTGAGACTGAACCAACCTGCCCCAAGGACGGCTCCGGCCGGCTCTTGAGCAAGCTGGACACCCACTGAAGTCTTAGCCATACCCCCCCCGATTCATTTGTCAAGCCATTTTTCATTTCTTTTTTTGCGGGCCCTGGAATGGCGGTAAGCCGACGACCTGCGCGCCGGGCAACCGGCACCCCGCGGACGGCGGTGGGGGTGGCAGTCGAAGCGGGTGCCGGTGCGGGAGGCTGACGGCGGGGGGCTGGCGGTTGGACCGGAGCCATTGTTCCCGCCGGCCGCTCAGGATCAGGAAGCGGAACTCCCATAGGAAGCTTAAGGTGGCAGGCGGGTTTTGCGGGGTGCTGACGACACCGCTCGCATCTCATCGGTTTTCAGGCTATTCTGTGTAAATGGTTCTTTCCGCGAGGATCTGACGCCTCGTTGCCGCGGGAGATGGGGGGCTGGCGCGCTGGCGGTTCCGGGGTCAGATCGCACGCTGGTCGCAGGCGCGCGCCGGGCAGGTTTTATCACGTCTCCCAGCCTGAGAAGGGAGGAACAGATGCCGGACGACGACCAGATCCAACTGGTTCAGGTGCTCACCCACCACGAGCATGCCCATCTGAAACTGCAGGTGACCGCTGCCGAGCGCACCCTGCCCGATGGCGGCAAGACGCCCTGCGTCCTGATCGAGCGACGGTTTCGGTTGCCGGATGGCTCGATCAGCGTCCCCATCCGTATTGCCCTCTCCGCGGCCGAGGCGGGATCGGTGGCCGCGGCGCTGGGGGCGTGGGGCAAGAACATCGACGGGAGTTGAATCCCCATCCGGAGGGCGGGTCCGAGCGCGAGCGGTCGTCGGCGGGCTCCGGGTTCTGGAGATCGGCTTTCCGGACCGCCCCAGCCTACCGGATCTGCGGTTCCAGGGAATCCCGCTGGTGTCGTTGCCCGTCCTCTCCCGATAACCAGAAGCATGCTCCACATTTCCTGTCCTAAGTGCAGTTGACGCCGACGACACACGATGGTTAGATTACGGGGGCAATCTGGCTAAGCTGGGTAAGCTTGGCCGACGATGAGGCTTGGCTGAAGTGGCGTGGTCGTCCGGGGATCAGTCCAGCCGTGTTGCGTGGGATGCAGCCAATATGAAAAACGTGTACACCACGGGCGAGGTCGCTGACATCTGTAAGGTGAGCCAGCAGACGGTGATCCGGTGCTTCGACAGCGGCAAACTGAAGGGGTTTCGGGTGCCCGGCTCGAGGTTCCGCCGGATACCGCGGGACAGCCTGCTGCAGTTCATGAAGGACAACAGCATTCCGCTGGACCACCTGGACTCGGGCAAGAAGCGGGTGCTGGTGGTCGACGACGACGAGGCCATCCTGGACATGCTGGTCGAGCTGCTCGAACGGGATGGACGCTTCGAGGTCCGCGTCGCCCGGGGCGGCTACGAGGCGGGGATGATGACCCAGGACTTCCGCCCCGACGCAATGGTGCTGGATTTCAAGCTGCCGGACATCGATGGTAACCGGGTGTGCCGCACCATCCGGGCCAACCCCAGCTTCTCCGAGACCAAGATCATCATCATCAGCGGCGTGGCCGACCCGGACGAGATCGCCGAGCTTCATGCGGCCGGGGCGGATGACTTTCTCCGCAAGCCGTTCCAGATCGACGAGCTGATCGCCCGCCTGCTGCAGCTCGTCCAGGTGTAGGCTGTGAGCCGGGATGGTCTCAGGAAGCGCCCATGAGCCAGATCATCGCTTCAGGCACGCCTTCCGCGGCCGACGCCGCTTCGCAGGTTGAGCTGCTGCTGTCCCGGATCGAGAGCCTGCCCACCCTGCCGGTGGTGGCGACGCGCCTGCTGGAACTGACCAGCGACGACCGCAGCTCGGCCCGCGAGGTGATCGAGCTGATCGAGTCGGACCAGAGCCTGTCGGCACGGGTGCTCAAGGCGGCGGGTCGGGCGGACATGGGCGCCCGCGTGAACACGATTCAGCAGGCGGTGGTGCTGCTGGGCTTCGACGCGGTGCAGGCGCTGGTCCTGTCCATCCAGATTTTCGACACCTTCCCCTCGCGCGTGGAGAACCCGCCGGGCGAGACGCATCGCTTCGACCGGCAGGCGTTCTGGAAACACAGCCTGGCGACCGGTTGCGCGGCGGGCTTGCTGGCCGAGGCGCTGCCGGCGCCGCCGCGCGGTGATGCCCCGGCGCCGAAGCGGGAAGAGGCATTCATCTGCGGGCTGCTGCACGACATCGGCAAGGTGGTGCTGGACGCCTGTTTTCCCAAGAGCTATGACCGGGTGATCCAGCGGGTCGAGGCGCTGCGCACGGCCATCGCCGACTGCGAGCGCGGCGTCTTCGGCATCGACCATACGCTGGCCGGTAAGCGCCTGGCGGCCCACTGGCGGCTGCCGGCGATGATCCGCGAGTCGATCTGGCTGCATCATCACACGCCGACCTCGACGCCGACCCGCATCGCCTATCCGCTCCATGTCCAGGTGGTCCAGCTTGCCGACCGGCTGGTGCGGCACATGCGCATCGGTTACTCGGGCAATCACGCGACGGAATCGCCACTGGCGGAGTCCGCGACCGCGCTGGGCCTGACCCAGGCCGGGCTGGACAAGGTGCTGGCGGCGCTGCCGGAAGCGCTGGAGGAGCGGGCCAGGGCCATCGGCCTGGACAACATCACCAGCAAGGGCGTCTACCAGGAGGCCCTGGCCGACGCCAACGCGGAGCTGTCGCGGGCCAACCAGTCGCTGGCGGCGCTGAACCGCAAGCTGCAGCAGCGCTCGCGGGGGTTCGAGGCGCTGCGGCTGCTGACCGGGGCGGCGAGTGAGCATTGCCTCCATGAGGCGGTATGCGGGCGGGCGGCGCGGGCCCTGGCGCTGGTGCTGCCCGAGCGGCGATGGGCCCTCTTCGCGACGGCCGCGGCGCGGCGCGGATTGATCGTGGCCGGCGCGGGCGAGCCGGATGAGCCCGTTCTCGACATCATTCCGGCGCCGGAGTCCGCGGCGATGCCCGCTTCGTCGGGGCTGCGTGATTCGTGGTACCCGGCCCACCTGCTGCCGGCGCCACTGCTCGAACGTCTGGCCGACCTGCTGGGCGAGACCTGCGGCTGGTGGTGGCCGATCCGCGGCGAACGGGCGATCATCGGCGGCATCGTGCTGGGGGAGGTCACGCCGCCGCGTGAGCTGGAAGCACTGACGGCGCTGGCCGAGGGCTTCGCCGCCGGTCTCCTGACGGTGGATGCGCGGCTCGCGGCCGAGGGGGTCAGCGAGGAGATGGCGGAGATGAACCGCCGGCTGGTCGCGGCCACCGCGGAGATGACCCGGATGCGCTCGCTGGCGATGGTGGGGGAGATGGCCGCGGGCGCCGCCCACGAGCTGAACAACCCGCTGGCGGTGATTTCCGGCCGGGCCCAGCTTCTCTCCGGCGCCACCGAGGACGCCGACGCCCAGCGTCACGGGAACCTGATCGCCGAGCACGCCCACCGGGCCAGCGCCATCGTCAACGAACTGATGGAATTCGCCAAGCCCGCCGCTCCCCGGCCGGAGGCGGTGGATCTCACCGCGCTGCTGGGCGAAATCCGCCGCGAGTGGATCGAGAAGGGCGCTCTTACCTCTGAGACATTCGTCCTGGATCTGCCCGATTATGCACCCCTGGTTTACGCGGACCCCGGGCAGGTCCGAAAGCTCTTCGACGAGCTCATCCGCAACAGCGTTGATGCCATGGGCCAGGTCGATCGCCCCGGGCGCCTGATCGTGAACTGCCGCACGGATCTGTCCGATGACAGAGTC
>CAYVVX010000080.1:4678-7519 GCA_964455315.1 uncultured Planctomycetales bacterium
AGCCGGAAGTGGCGGAGCGGGCCATGACCCCGTTCTACTCCCACAAGCCGGCCGGCCGAGGCCGGGGCCTGGGGCTCTCGCGGGCGGTCCGGTACGCGGACATCAACGGGGGAAGCATTCGCCTGGCCAGTTCGGCGGGCGAGGGCACGGCCGCATTCGTGGAGCTGCCCCGCGCCGCGGGGAGTTGATCTCCTCTTTGAGGAGTCAAGGTCAGACCGGCCTGCTTCGGCGGTGACCATCCCGCATCCTGATCCGGTGCTTTCCAAAGGGGTGAAGTGGTCCACACTCGGTCCGGCGGGACGCGACGATAGCGCCGCGTGCTCATCATTGCAGACGACCTCGGAGCGCCCGCCGACCCTGGTGACCCGATCCGGTTTTCTCGGGGAAAGAGCATTGTCCATCGACGACCGAACAGTTCGGGCGCCCGAAGTTCTCCTGGTGGAGGAGGACCCGGAGCTCGCCGAGACGATCCTCGCCCAACTCACCACCGGGGAGGGCTGCCGGGTCACCGTCGCACACTGCGCCGCCGATGCCCTTCGTGAAGAGCTGACCACCCGGCATGAACTCCTGCTGACCTCCATGGACCTGCCCGATGCGGACGGGTTCGAGCTGATCTCGAAAATCCGGAGGCACAATCGCTGCCCGGCGATCCTGATGGGCTGGGAGTTCACCGTCGAGCAGGCCGTCGATGCGATGCGCGCGGGCGTGGTGGACCTGCTGGTGAAGCCGCTCGATCCGGCCGAACTGAGCGAGCGGGTGCTGCGGGCGGCGGTAATGGAGCTGATCCGCAGGCGCGACCGGTCCCGCTATCGCCGCCTGCGCCGGGTCGCCCGCAAGGTGGTCCGCGAGCGCGGCGACCTCAACGAGCGAATCGACCTGGTCTGCCGGGACATCGTTCACGCCTATCGGCGCCTGGCCCAGAAGGTGGTCGGCTCCGGCATCCTGCCCACCGACCAGAGCCGGTCGATCTGACCGACCTGCCCAGCTTTTCCCCTACACATCAAGCCCGGTATCCGACCAAGCCGAGCCTGTTCCCGGCAAGCGTCCCGGGCCTGATTGAGCGCGGGATTGCATCCCCGTACAATGTTTTGGCGCCGCGGGCGTAGATACTTACGGGGCGGCGGCCTGGACCGTCGCCACCGGAGTGACGTGAACCCCGATCGGGGCTCGAACGTATCAGCCCGCGGCGGACCGACGGGGCGTGACGGGACCGTGCCGGTTCTGACGGGAGTGAGCAGGGCGGGAGGTCGCCTGGGTATCCAGGCTCCCGCCGAACGGCGGCTGGGGTATACCTGCGATGATCCGAACCATCGGCCTGGTGATCGCGACCACGGCCAGCCTGTTTGCCCCGGCCGTGGCGACCGCCGTCCATCTTCGCGGCGAGGTGGTGCGGGTCGGGTTCCAGGGTGGTCCGGTGGCCGGCTCCGGGGCATCGGATCTCTACCGCATCGGCGAATGGACGCCGATCCTGGTCGATCTCACCAACGTTGACGGGGATCTCTTCGAAGGGTCGCTCGAAGTTCGCCAGCGCGATCGCGATGGCGACGAAGTGATCGCCTCCTGGCCGGTGAGCCTGCGCGGCCAGCAGACTTATTATCTGTATGTCCCGGCCGGGGAAGAGGCCATCGGCGGCAACGACCAGTGGCGGTTCGCCGTCCGGGTGCTGGACGCCCGCGGGGAACTGATGACCCTGTACAACACGAGCGGTGATCCCAGCACCCTGATGATCCCGCCCCCGGGCACCACCCCGGTTCAGCCCGGCGCGCGCCTGATCCTGGACATGTCCGTCCGCCCGGTCCTGTTTCTTCATCCGTTCGCGACCAATCGCACGCTGCTGCACATCACCTACACGGCCCGGACATCACCGCCGCAGCTTCCCGATCATGCGGCCGGTCTGGCCATGGCGGATACCATCCTGTGGGACGACGCCGACCCGGGCGCCTTCCGCGATCCGGTCCAGCTCGATGCGCTGCTGGAGTGGACCCGCAGGGGAGGAACCCTGGTGCTGACCTGTGCCTCCACGTGGCAGAACGTTCAGCGTCGGATGCGCGACGTTCTGCCGGTCCGGCTGCGCGGCCCGGCATCGATGGAGCGACTGCCTGAATCGTGGCAGGACGCGATCACCGACCCGGGGCGGTCCCTGCGGCAATCCGGGACGCTGACCCACATCCCGCTGACCCTTGCGGACCTGGCCCCTGATGCGATGCCCTTCGTCCCCGAACGTCCCGAGCCCGATGAGCCGCTGCTGGCCGTGCGCCGCCCGCTGGGTCGCGGCCAGATCGTCTTTGTGGCGGCGTTGTTCCGGGATCTCCCGCAGGGCAGCCTGGACAACGAGCGTCTCTTCCGCAAGCTGCTGCAGATCCGCAACCAGCCCGAGACCAGCAATCCGACTTTCGGCATGGCCGGGCTCAGCAACGCCCAGGCGCTGGAGCTGTTCGTCGAGCGGGCGGTCGGCTTCCAAACCGCGAAGGAGGCGTTTCTGCTGGTGGCGTTCCTGTTCGTGTGCGGATACGTGCTGTTGTCCACGCTGGGGAGCTGGTTCTGGCTGAAGCGCAGGAGCAAGATCCAGCACAGTTGGACGGTGTTCTCGGCCATTGCGGTCGCGGCCAGCGGCGCGAGCGTGCTGGCGGTGCAGTTCATCCGCGGGATCGGCAACAACGTGCAGGAACTCAGCGTGGTGGATGCCACCGCGGGCTCCGATCAGGCCACGGCGATGTGCTATTTCGGGCTCAAGACGGCCGGCCACACCCGGCTGGATCTTGCCGTCCCCACCAACTGGCTGGAGCCGGGGGGTTCGGGCGCGTTCGCCGACCTGCTGCCGATGGCGCCGAACATGATCGA
>CAYVVX010000080.1:7529-12575 GCA_964455315.1 uncultured Planctomycetales bacterium
CCTGGGCACGGAGTACTACTCGGGCAGCCAGCGTTACACGGCGACGGCGGTGAACGGGCAGCTTGAGGAGGTGCCGCTGCGGGCGACGCTCAAGCAGTTTGAGGCCTCCTGGCGGGGGCGGCTCAACGGACAGATCGACGCGCAGCTTTCGCGGAGATCCGAGACCAATGCGTTCCTGTCCGCGGACAGTTGGATCGCCAACAACCTGCCCCACGATCTCACCGATTGCCAGCTTCTACTGGCCATGGGCGACGCTCATGCCGACACGCTGGACCGGTCCAACAGAATCTACGTGTACCAAGTCAAGACGCTCAAGAAAGGCCAGCGGTTGTCGATCGGTGAGCTGGCCCGTCTTCGCCGCGAGGAGGCGATCGCCCAGGCCAGGAAGCGCGAGCCCGGTCTCGACGAGTCCAAGGTGCCCGAGTACACCCCGTCGTTCCTGAGCGAGTGGCAGGGCGAATGGCTGCGCTCGATGCGCGTCTACATCGATGACTACCGCACGGGCAATGAGGAGCGCAAGATCGAAGTCACCCGCGAAGACGTGGTCAACGGACTGCTCCTGTCCACCGTGTACAGTGAACTCGATCGAAGCAGCCAGCAGGTGCGGGAGCTGACCAACAGCAATGTCCGGGAGCTGGACCTGTCCAACCGGATCGGCCGGTACCAGGCCCTGCTGGTCGGTTTCAGCGACGAGCCGGGCCCGGCGAGGCTGTGCTGGCGACCGGGCGGCAACAGCGATGCCGCCTGGCGGCCCATTCACCCTTCCAAGGCCAGGGTGATGTACCGGACGCTGATTCCGGTAAGGTAGTCCCGGTGGGGCCCGGGTGGAGGGCTCCGTGGCCGAGGATGGCGGACGCGCATGATCATCGAGACGATCAACCTGACCAAGCGCTACGGCGAGCTGGTGGCGCTGAACAACCTTCACCTCAACATCGAGGAGGGGGAGTGCTTCGGCTATATCGGTCCCAACGGCGCCGGCAAGACCACCACCATCAAGATCCTGGCCACGCTGCTCCAGCCCACCTGGGGCGAGGCCCGGGTCTGCGGCCATGTCATCGGGTACCAGTCGCGCAGGATCCGCCCGCTGATCGGCTACGTGCCCGACTTCTTCGGCACCTATCCGGACATGGTCGTGCAGGAGTACCTGGAGTTCTTCGCGGCCGCCTATGCCATCACCGGGCAGGACCGGGTTCGGATCGTGGGCGACGTGCTCGACCTGACCGACCTGAGCTACAAGCGCGAGGCCCTGGTCGATTCGCTCTCCCGGGGCATGAAGCAGCGGCTGTCCATCGCCCGCGTGCTGCTGCACGACCCGAAGGTGCTGCTGCTGGATGAGCCGGCCAGCGGGCTCGATCCGCGGGCCCGTATCGAAATCCGCGAGCTGCTCAAGGAGCTGCATCGGATGGGCAAGACCATCGTGATCAGCTCGCACATCCTGCACGAGCTGGCCGAGCTGTGCTCAACGGTGGGCATCATCGAGCGCGGCGAGCTGCTCTTTCACGGTTCGGTCAAGGAGATCACCCGCAAGGCCCGCATGGGCACCCGGGTGCAGGTGCGGGTGGCCGACAAGCTGGATGTGGCCGTACGGCTCCTGCAGCGGATCGAGGGCGTCAAGGGCGTGCAGCTCGTGGACGGGCATATCGCGGTGGAGTTGAACTCGGATACGCACGACCTGGGCTTCCTGGCCCGGGCGTTGATCGAGCACCGCTTCGCGCTGCAGGAGATCCGCGAAGAGGAAGTGAACCTGGAGACGGCCTTCATGCGGCTGACCAAGGGCATCGTGCAGTAGGGCGGGCGGTGTCCGCCACGCTTATGGAAACGGTGAGGCGAGCCCGGGGCCGCAACTTGTGGAGCACCATGCGGATGAAACCTGCCTGTCTTGAACGGATGCTCGCCCAGACGCGGTGTGACCGGCGAGGTTTCCCTGGATATCGCCGAACCCTGGTCCTCGTCGCAATGGCGGCGTTGTCAGCCTTGCCGATTCTGGCTCAGGATGGTCGCGAGGTTTCCGGCCCGGTCGAAGAGCCCACCGAGTTGGGATTGCGCTTCACGCCCGAGATGGCCCGTGGCATCGCCCGGCTGTACACCAAGGACATGCTCGTCAGGCGCTACGAACTGCCCGAAGACCAGGTCGACGAGGTGGCTGAAGACATCGCCCGCCGGCTCATGCAGCAGGCTCACAAGCTGGACACACCGGAGTTCCAGGGCACGCTCGAGAAAATGTTCGGCGGCATCCTGAACGGTGTCGCGGATCAACAGGCCTCCGGGGATTTCGGCATGCCCAAGAAGGCGGCCCAGGCCTTCGCCGAGGGTGTCCAGCCGATGCTGCCGGGCATCCGCGAGCTGGTGCGGGGAATCGGCCAGGACGTGCGCCCGCGGCTGGGTTTCAAAATGCAGTTCAAGTTCTCCGCCGACATGATGACCTTCGGGACCGGCCTGGAGGTCTTCGCCGAGACCATGGAGCGCTGGGCGAAGGGTGACGTGAAGGACGATGACAATCCCTTCTCGCCGCGGCGGCAGGAGTCGCCTGAGCGGATCAATGAGTTTCGTGAGAACGCCAAACGGATGTCTGAGGTCGATCCCTGGCACAACTGGGAGCGGTACATCAAGGAAGCCAAGGAGTTCTACCAGATGGACGCGGCGCAGGCCGCTACCGCGGACGCTGTGCTGCGGCAGATGACCGGGGAAGCTGAACAGCTCGTGCGTCGCAGCGACTACAGCGGCGCGGTGTATCGTCAGACGTTCTACTCGCGTCTGCTCTGGCGACGCGGCTTGCGCGGGGGGGACCCCGTCAATTACCTCCTCAACCGCGATCATCGCAAGGTGGCCGGACCGGTGGAGGAGCTGTTCGACCAGCTCAAGCGGCGCATCGATGAGATCCCCACGGATGCTCAACGCCGCGTCGCGGAAGAGCAGGTGGCCGCGAAACTGGCCGAGAAAGGCTTCGATCCGAAGCAACAGGGCAACGGGGAGGAAGAGTGATGAGACCCTTCCTCCATCTGCTGCCGTTCCTGTGGATCGGCCTGGCGGTCGCCCAGGCACAGGATCCGCCGGCTGGAGCCGTCGAGGCTGCGGAGGTGACGACTCCGCAGGAACCGCCGCCGCCGCTGCCCGCCGCGGCGCCGAAGCCCGGCGAGGAGGTCATGCGGCCGACCAAGCTGGGCATGCGTCTGACGCCCCAGATGGTCAGGGGCTTCACGCGGATATTCGTGGGGGAAGAGCTGAAGGAACGGCTGGACCTGAGCGAGCAGCAGCAGCGGCAGATCACCGACATCACCTCGCGACAGTCGATGGAGCTGGCCAGGCAGCGGCAGGGGGAAATCCAGCCGCTGCTGGAATCATTGTTCGAGGGGATGATCGCCGGTGAAGGCCGCATGACCCCCGAGCAGAACGTGGAGTTCGCGAAGAAGGTACAGCCGCTCGTGCCGGCAGCGCGCCAGTATTACGAGGAGTTCGAAGCCAACGCCGGGGAAGTCCTCGAGCCGGAGCAACGCGCCCGGCTGCACGAGTTCATCGAGGACAGCCGGAAAGACTTTGACCGGTTCGCCAAGCGCATGGAGGCGTGGGCTTCAGGCGAAGAGACTCCTTCGGAGCGAACCAATCCGTTCGATGAGCCGCGGAACCGGACCCCGGACGGCGCGGAGCCGGACGCGCAGAGCGAGGAGACGATACGCCGGGAGAACATGCGCAATGCCCGCAGGGTGTCGCGCTGGCAGATGAGGTCGGCGCTGCTGGTCAACGAATGGCCCCGATTCCTGGCCGAAGTGGGTGAGCTGTTCGGATTCGATGACGCTCAGAAGGCCGCGGGCGAGCACCTGCGATCGACGTTCCAGAGTCAGGCCGATGAGATCATGACCGACGCCTGGAAGAGCCGCCTGCGGAGCATTCATACCCAGCGGTACTTCCGCTGGATGGTGCAGAATGAGGTCAAGGTGGAGGTCTGGCTCTATCACCTCCAGCGGCAGGAGGATGAGCTGCTGGCTCCCATCAAGGATCTCGATCGGGCTTTCCGCGAGAGCGTGCTGGCCCTGTCCACCGCCGCGCAGCGGACCGCGGCGGCCGAGAAGACCCTCGCTGATCTGCGTGAGCGCGGGCTGACCGAGGCCGAGTCGGCCCAGATCTCCGCGATGTTCACCAACCTGGCGATTCCGCCGGCCCCGCCGACGGAGGAAACCCCGCAAACCGCCCCGGAGACGCCTCTGCGATGAAGCAGCTGGTCGCCGATCTTGGAATGTCGTTCTGGCGGCTGCTGCCGGCCAACCCGATCGTGACCCGGGTGATCAGCACCAGCAGCAAGCGACCGCGGCAGCTCTCCATCCGGGTGGTCTACCTGCTGATTCTCTTTGTCGTGCTGCTGGTCCAGCAGTTCGGCCCCGGCGGCGGGGCGGGGACGCTGTCGTCGCTGGCCAAGAGCTCCACGCGGATCTTCGAGAGCATCTCGCTGCTTCAGCTCGCCATGATGTGCCTGCTGGCACCGGTCTTCACGGCCAGCGCCATCAGCCAGGAGAAGGACGCCGAGACCTTCAACGTGCTGCTGACCACGCCGCTGTCCAACGCCCAGATCGTGCTCGGCTCGCTGCTGTCGCGGCTGTTCCTGGTGCTGATGCTGCTGCTGTCCGGCCTGCCCATCTTCTGCATCACCATGCTGTTCGGCGGCGTGACCATGCGGGAAATCCTGCTGTCGTTCGGTATCGCGGCCAGCACGGCCTGTTTCACCGGGGCCCTGGCGGTGGCCATCAGCGTCATCCGGGTGGGCACGCGCGGGACCATCTTTTCCTTCTACGTGGGCATCGCCGCCTTCCTGGGGATGGGTTTCGCCCTGGGCATGTGGCCGGTCACCTACGTCCCCGAGTCGGTGGTCCCGGCCACCGGTGCGGGCATGAGCTGGCTGGCGCCGTTTCACCCGTTCCTGGCCCTGGCCGCCGCCCTGAACAGCAGCTTGTTCCGGGTGGTACCGCCGGACATGTCGGCGGTGGCGCGCTATACCTGGCGGGTTGACGTGATGCTGGACTACCCGGCCGGCGCGTATATGTTCATGACCATGCT